>CALDKL010000063.1 GCA_937898895.1 uncultured Verrucomicrobiae bacterium
TCGGCACTGAGGTTTCCGACGGCCTGGCATTCGACGCCCCAGACCGTTCCCTCGCCACGGACGTATTTGATCGCGGGCAGCTCGTTGAGTTTCACGAGGCACTCCCGGATTGCGGCGCTGAGGCGTTTGCCCTGGGCGAGCACGTCGGTCTGTTCGAATTCGTCGAGGGTGGCGAGGACGGCGGCACAGCCGAGCGGGTGACCGCTCCAGGTGTCGGAGCCTTCGCCGAAGGTGAGCCGGGCAAACACGTCGGCGCGGCCGACGACGGCATCGACCGGCATGCCGTTGCCGAGTCCCTTGCCGAGCGATACCAGGTCGGGCTCGACGCCGTATTCGCTGAAGGCATACATCGAACCGGTCCGCCCGAAGTTGGCCTGCACCTCGTCGAGAAAGAAGAGAATGTCGTTTTCCTGACAGAACTGCGCGAGCATCTGCATGTATTCCTTCTGCGGATGATACGAACCGCCGCCGCCGAGGTAGGGCTCGGTGATGAGGACGCAGAGACGGTCCCCGAATTCGGCCTTGAGCGCTTCCAGTTCGGCGCGATAGGGCGCGAGATCGAGCGGCTCCGTCCTCGCCTCGAGGCTGCGGCATTCCTCCTTCGGGAAGCTGATGAATCGGACGCGGGGGTCGCGCTCCTTGTCGGCCTCGCTGCCGGTGACGGCACCCGAGAGGCCCTTCTTCCCCTGGAAGCCACCCCGGGTGGCGAGGATGATCCCGTCGCCCTGGGGACGTTTCGCGAGACCGGCCCAGAGGCCCTTCTGAACGGCTTCACTGCCGCTCGCGGCCCAGAGCACCTGCTCGATCCGCTTGCCGCCGGGAGCGGCCTGGAGATTGGCGAGTAGGCGGCGGCTCGCCTCCAATTCGACTTCCGTGGTGGCGTTGTAGGAGGTGAGGGTCACGCCGAGGTGGAATCCGCTCTCGCCGCAGGCGTCTTCGAGGGCCATGTATTCGAGGACGCGCTTCCACCATCGTTTCGGATTGTGTCCGAGGTTCGCGACGAGCACACCCGAGGTGAAGTCGGCGAGTTTGCGCCCTTCGGGGGTGTAATGATAGGATCCCGCGCTGCGGTGCAGCACCGCCATGCTGGGGGTGCGGGTGCGAAGGCAGTTGGGCTCGGCCGCGACGAGGTCGTGGCGGAGCTGGTTCGAAGTTTCTTCGCCGTCGTGTTCGACGAGGTGGGCGGGAAGGGCGGGGGCGAGTGTGGTCATTTGTGGATCTTGGATGAATGGAAACGAATGGGAAAGAGATCAGACTTCGCCCTGGTAGAGCATTTCGGGCTCGGTCCGACCGGGGAGGAAGAGGGCGAGACCTCCGTGGCGTCCGTTGACTTCGACGAGTCCGTTCGGTTCTCCGGCGGCGGCTTTGGCGAGAATGGCTTCCATCGACTGGACGGCGGCGACGACCTGCCGATCAGCGGAAAGATCGTTGTAACCCCGCGCCGCCATCTCGGCGAGTCGTGAGGAGCGATCACGTTCTTCCCCGCCGAGTTCAACAAAGGCGACCTCGCGGGCGAAGCGATCGATGACCTCGATGCCATACCCCCGGCGACTGCGCTCGCCCCAGGGCTCGAGGAAGCTGCCGTTGTAGTGGTTGTTGATCGTGGTCTTGAGATCGTGCGGAGTGCGGCCCTCGACGGTGAGTTCGACCCCGCGTTTGCGGCTGTGCCCATTCCAGACCCCGTTGTCAAAACGAAACTGCACTTCCTGCTCGACGTAGCCGGGGAAGTTGTCGGGGGTGACCCAGCTCGTGTGAATGTCGAAGGCGGCCTCGCGTCCGCTCTCGTATTCATAGACGAGGCGGAGCTGGGTCGAATCCCAGGTGGGGCCGTCCTTGGGACCCACGAGACCCCGTTGGCCGCTGCACTGGACACTCTTCAGTCGGCCTCCGAAGGTGAAGTCGATCAGCTTCAGGTAATGCACCGCGACGTAGGTGCCGGGGTTGCGACCGGTGATCCAGGCGGCGAACTGGCTGCCCGAAATCGACTTCGGCTCGAGGAGCGAACAGTAGCCATTGTTGACATGCGAGAGCACGCCGTCGGCGACGAGGGTGCGGAGTTTCTTGTGATCGGGATCGAGGAGTTTGTGATAGACCACCTTGGCGAGCACGCCCTTCTCCTTTGCCAGGGCGACGAGTTGGTCGAGTTCATCGAGACTGAGGACGGAGGGCTTCTCGATCAGCACATGCCTGCCTGCCTCGATGCCCTGTCGCGCGGCGGCGAAGTGTTTGTCGTCGGGCGAGGCGACGCAGAGGAAATCGATCCCGCTCGCGAGGAGGTCGGTGATCGCGTTTTCACCGACATGGTTGCCGAAGTCGGCGAGACCGCGGCGCTTGCTGTAGGCGGCGGTGCGATCCCCCGTGCGAGTCGCCGCCCCGGAGAGTTGGACGCGGAAGGCACCGGTGCTGCGATCGTAGAGACCATCTTCGGCCACTTCAAAAAACGGAGCATAGGTCTCGTCGAAAATCATGCCCATGCCGACCATGCCTCCGCGAAGAAGGGGAAGCGGCGCGGAACTGTGAGCGGGAGTTGTCATCGGGCGTCGGGATACCGGGGTTGCGGTTAATGAATTCACTTTAATAAAGTGTATTCACTTTAACTCAATCCGTTTTGATGTCAAACTGAAATTCTTCCGATGTCCTCCGCCGCCTTCAATCTGCGTCGATATCCCGAGATCTGTGCGATTCTCGGGGAGGAGATCGTGGACCCGGCCCGTCGTTCCCTCGCCGATGAGGCACACGACCGCATCCTTCTATCCATCATTCGGGGGGAGCTGACGGCAGGAACGGAACTGAAGACAACAAAGCTGGCAGAGCGGCTCGGGATGAGCCGCACGCCGGTGATGCAGGCCCTCTCGCGGCTCACGGCGGATGGAATTGTGAGTCAGTCGCTCAATCAGCGGGCCACGGTGCGTCCGGGAGCGGAGAACTGGCTCGTCGATCTGCACCAGGTAAGGCTGCTGCTCGAACCGGAGGCGGCGGGCGACTGTGTCGGGCGAATCCCGGCAGCGGTGCTCTCCGATCTGCAGTTGCTCGTGCAGGATGCTAGGCCAGACAAGGCCGAGGGCTGGCGGACGGCGGTCCGCTGGCTCGACCCGGGCCTTCACCTCGTCATCGCCGAGTTCAGCGGAAATCTTGCGATGCGTGCGATCATCCGCCGCTGCTGGAGCTACAAGAGGCTTTCCTACGAGGCCAGCAATGACAGTGACCGCCACCTCCGGAGTGAGTGGAAACAGCACGCGGGACTGGTTGAGGCAATGGCCAGCGGCGACCGCGACAAAGTTGCGGAACGGATGGAGAAGCACCTGAAGGCGGCGGCCGCAGGAGCCGCCGAGGGGCGGATCGTGTGAGAACGATTTACCCCTCTGACTTCACCCCCGTCACCGCGATCTCGTGGCCCATGAAGCACTTGCCGTGGAGCAATTCGACGGCCTTCTGCGCTTCCTCGGTGGAGGAAAGGTCGATGCAGTGGTTCTTGGTGCGTTCATCTTTGCCGGGACCGGTCTCCTCGCGTCGGACGATAGTGCCGATACCGGAAAACAGGTCGGTGAGATCGACTTCGTGCGCTTCGGCATTCACGTTTGTCACGCTCAGCGAAGGCGAGGTGACCGTTTCGATGACGAGAGGGCGTACTTTTCGGCCCGTCTTGTCGGCTTCATCGGAATCCCCCTCGCGGGACCTTCCTCCGCGTCCGCGCTCGCGGCGTTCTCCGCGCTCACGGCCCTCTCGTTCTCCGCGTTCACGGCGCTCCCCTCGTTCTCCGCGTGACTTTCGTGGCTCTCCCGAAACGGCCGAGGAGGATCTTTCCTCGCGTCCTTCGTTCTTTGCTCCCGTGACGAGCATTTTGCGACCCTTGACTTCGTGGTCATTGAGCGCTTTTGCGGCAGCCCGGGCCTCTTCGACAGTGCCCATTTCGACAAAGGCAAACCCCTTCGAACGATCCGTTCCGCCCTGGGTGACCACCGCCGCTTCGACGACGCTGCCGTGCGCACCGAAGAGAACCGAGAGATCCGAATTGGTCACCTCGTAGCTGAGATTGCCCACGTAGAGTCGCGGAGTGGTCGGTTCGACGTAGACCGGGGCGCGGCGCTCGCGCTTTTGTTCCCCGCCCTCGCGTGTGGGCTTGTCAGGCCGGGGTTCGCGGGCCGGTTTCGATGCTTTTCCGGAGGCTGGTTGGCTGACCGATTTCCTGGGCGAGGGATCCACCAGGCCGAAGGTGATGAACTTGATGAATTTCTGAAACGGCGTCAACGGAGGAGCGGCCTTGGCGGGATCGGTCCGGCGGTTGCGGCCCACGATTTCGGAGGGGCGAAATTCATCCGGCCCTTCGGACCTGCGGGAGGATTCGCGGAAACCGTCGCGGCCCTGGCGGTTGCGAGAGCGTCCCTGATTTCCGCGAGAGCCGCTGCGGCCTTCGCTACGGGAGTTGGATTGACGATTGCGGGAGTTCCGGTTTCCGCCGGAAGGTCTGTCTTGCATGGTGGTGACGAATGAGTTCAATCAAGCCGGGGAAACGCAGAAGGCGTCTTGATTTGGGGGCGGGAGAGAGCGACAAACCCCCGCCAGGGTCGAGTCCTTGCCCCGGATTTCGCCTATCCTAGTGCAGGTAGCTTGATGAGCAAGCAATTAACCCGCATTTCTCATCCCCCTACGTCGCGAGACGCCGAGAGGACCCCTTCCCGCAAGGCGCGGCCTGGATTTCCCGCCGGGCTGTAGGAGAACGTACCGTCCAAGGGAAATCCGGACCGGAACGAAGCGGGGACGGGCCGAAGCCAGTCGCAGCAGAAGGGGGATGAGAATTGCGGGTTCACCCGGATTTCGCACCCCCCGCGCAATTTCGCCCTGGAGTCACGGTTTTCTGCCGAGGCTCGGGATTTGGGGCTCAACAGAGTGTTGCGGGAGGGGGGGCTCCCGGTTTTCGACCCGTTTGTGGTGTCTTCGAGTCAATCAGGGGGCAGGCAACTGTGTGGAAAACGGTTTCTCCACTCTCGCTGCAAACTCCACGACGCCCCCTTTTTTCCATCGGGAATTGGGGAAAATGGCTCCCTCGCATTCAATGCAAACTTATCGAGGCATGAGGCATTGATGTGATGTGCGGCGAGGTTTGGTCGCAAAGAGGGAAATTTGCACCCTGCCCCCTTTGTCCGCTGGATGTGAAATAATTTCACACAGAATCATTTTTACGGAAACAATATCAAGGGGGTTGCCGGAGTCGGGTGAATTCAAGGAGCCAGCAGCGGGCGGGACGCCCCGGCCGCAGGATTTGGGTCGATTGTGGTCGACATGTCCCACCGGAGAAATCTATAAGATCCGGGGATTCACTTCCGTATCCGAGAACATGGCACGATCAGGAAAAGCGGCTCTGGGTTTCGGCCTGTTGCTCATCTGGGGTTTTGGGGTGTGGCTGGTTTTCCGGTCGGTTGTTCCCACTCCCGAGGAAAAATATGCGGATTGGCTCGCGGCAAGGCTGCGCGGAGGGGTAGCTGTTAGCCGGGTAGAAATGTGGGTGAATCGATTCGGCATCGCCTATTTTGCCAACGCGCGACGGGAGAGGGATCTGCGGTTCACTATGGAGCTGATGGAACATGCCGATTATTCGGTCGCCGTCGCCTCATGGATGGATTCGACGAGAGGGATCACGGCGAGATTTCAACCCACCTGGCCTCACGTGCGGAAGTCCCTGGAGGAAATGACGGGCGGCAACGATCCGGCCCGTTTGGAGGCAGCCTTTTCGCGGGCGGATGTGGCCGGGTTCGCCACGTGGGATCGCACGATCGCGAGAAGCGCCCGCATGAGCGGTGCCTTGGACGAACTGGCTCTGATCGTGAGGGCCTTGCGGGATTTTGAGCAGGCTCATCAGCCGGGCTCGCATCGGATGGAGTCACTCCAGCGACTCTCCGAACTCTACGCCCTGACACCCGCCGATTTCGCGCGGGCCCTGGTGGAGGAAACCGATCCCGCGGCGGAGGCGCTTCTTAATCTTGTGATGGGAGACCTTGGCGGCACTCCGGGACATGCCTATGGAGCCTTGCTGTCCGAATGGAAAACAGGTGGGTTCCCGGAGGCAGATTGGGGAATGCCAGCCTCAATCCTGGAGGATGCGCGGGTCGGATCTTTCAGGATTGGGGTTTTTACCTGGCTCGCCCTTGGAAAAGAGAGCGAGCAATGGCGAAAGCATCATTGTGCGATGATCGGCGATCTGCTGGAGGAATTCATGCGAGCCGAGCCGGATTTCGCCCGGCAATGTGCCACCGGGTTGGTGCGCGAAATCACCAAGGATGGAGCGGATCTGGCGTCCGATTGGAAATTTGTCACTGGGATCCTTCTCTAGAAAATT
>CALDKL010000064.1 GCA_937898895.1 uncultured Verrucomicrobiae bacterium
CGTTTTCGGCGAGCGTGCTTTCCATTCTTCTACGATTTTCTCCCACAGCTCCTCGGTGAGGTGTGGCATGAAGGGATGAAGCAGCATGAGAAATCGCTTCAGGACGAGATCCATCGTCGCGAGGGTCGAGGACCGGGCCGCAGGATCGGCCTCCTCGGAAAAATCGCCTTTGCTGGATTCGAGATACCAATCGCAGTAGTGACTCCACCAGAACTCGTAGAGAAGCTGGGCGATTTCGTTGAAACGGTAATCCTGGTAGGCCAGGCGCAGATTGGTCTCGAGTTGGTCGAGGCGTGCGAGAATATCCAGGGAATAGATCGAGAGAGCCTCGAGGTCGAGCGGACCTTCGGCGACGGCAGCCTTCTGCATCTGGCGATAGCGAGCCGCGTTCCAGAGTTTGTTGGCAAAATTGCGGCCTTCGACGATCTGATCCTCGTCGAACTTCACGTCGGTGCCGGCCGGAGCGATGCGCATCAGGCCGAAGCGCAGCGCGTCCGCGCCATACTCGGCCATGAGATCGAGGGGGTCCGGCGAATTGCCTAGCTGCTTCGACATCTTGCGGCCCTTCTTGTCCCGGATGATCGAGGTGAAGAAGACGTTCCGGAAGGGCAACTCTCCACGCCAGCGATACCCGGCCATGATCATGCGGGCCACCCAGAAAAAGATAATGTCAGGGCCGGTGACGAGATCTGCGGTGGGGTACAATTTTTTCAGCGTCTCCGAGCTGTCGGCATCGCTGTCGACCATCGTGGCAAAGGGCCAGAGCCAGCTCGAAAACCAGGTGTCGAGTACGTCTTCGTCGCGCACCCAGTTCTCCGGATCCGAGGGGGCGTCGATGCCGACGTAGAGATCAGCCCCGGCGCTGGCGGCGTCGAGGCTCTCGCGATCGCGGAGTTCGTCGGCGTTTTCGCGACGATACCACACCGGAATCTGGTGGCCCCACCAGAGCTGGCGGCTGATGCACCAGTCCTGCAGGCCTTCCATCCAGTGGGCGAAAGTCTTCTTCCACCGCTCCGGACGGAAATGAATCGCATCGCTCGCGACAGCCTCGGCAGTTTCCTTCACGCAAGGATACCTGAGAAACCACTGCATGGAGATGCGCGGCTCGATCGGCACGTCGGCGCGCTCGCTATAGCCGACGCTGTTCTCGTAGTCCTCGACTTTCACGAGCTGGCCCATGGCCTCGAGTTTCTCGGCGGCCTTCACTCGTGCGTCAAAACGATCCAGGCCCTCGAATTCGGGTCCGGCGAGGGCGTTGAGGGTACCGTCAGGATGAAAGATATCGAGAATGGGAAGGCCGTGTTTCAGGCCAATCTCAAAGTCTGCCTTGTCGTGGGCCGGGGTCACCTTGAGGACGCCGGTACCAAATTCGGGATCGATGTGGTCCGATGCGACGACGGGAATTTCCGCTGCGGGAAAGGGGCGGATCACGCTCTTCCCGATGAGGTCGAGGTAACGGGGATCCTTCGGGTGAACGGCCACGGCAGTATCCCCCATGAGCGTCTCGGGCCGAGTCGTGGCAATCTCGACCCATCGGTTGGTCTCTCCCGCGACGCGGTAGCGCATCGTGTAGAGCTTCGAGCGCTGCGGTTTCATGATCACCTCCTCATCGCTCAGCGCGGTGAGCGATTTGGGACACCAGTTCACCATGCGCTTGCCTCGGTAGATGAGGCCTTCCTCGAAGAGGTCGACAAACACCCTGGAAACCCATCGGCTGTAGGCCGGGTCCATCGTGAAACGCTCGCGCTCCCAGTCGCAGGAGCAGCCGAGTCGCTTCAGCTGCGAAATGATGATGCCGCCGTGCTCCTCCTTCCATTCCCACACCTTCTCGAGAAATGCTTCGCGGCCGAGGTCGCGGCGAGTCTTGCCCTCTTCCTTGCGCAGCTTCTGCTCCACCTTCGACTGGGTCGCAATGCCGGCGTGGTCGGTGCCAGGCAGCCAGAGGACGTCCTTGCCCTCCATGCGGGCTCGGCGGGCGAGAATGTCCTGGATCGTATTGTTGAGGACGTGCCCGAGGTGCAGGATGCCGGTGACGTTCGGCGGAGGAATCACGATGGCGTAGGAGGGTCTGGAACCCTTTTCGTCACCGCGAAAACAGCCCGCCTCGAGCCAGCGGGTATACCACTGGGTCTCGACTTCTCCGGGTTGGTAGCCTTTGGAAATCTCTTCCGCCATATTGGAATCTCCGGACCGCCGGAGGGGCGGAAACGATGGGTCCGACCGAACGATTTGTAAAACGGAATCCCCGTTTCCCGATTGCGTTCGTTTCAGGTCTGTTGAATAGTTTTCTTTTGTTCCCCGAGACCCGCCCCGCAACCGACCTCCATGATGCGCCCCCCCACGAGCCCTTTCTTCGCCTTCCCTTCGGCGGTGATCTGCGCTCTCTCGGCAATCGTCCTGCTCTCTCCGCTCTTGCGCGGCACCGCCGCAGCGAAAGATTGGGACATCTACACCCTCGGTGGCCGCGAATACGTCTCCGACGAGAACGTGGCCAAATTCTACGGCTTCGCCCGCTTCGCGAAACAGGACGATGACCGCATCTTCAAGCACCCGAGCCTGATCATGACCTGGAAGATCGGGTCGGAATCGATCTACGTGAACAACATCAAATTCTGTCTCAGTTTCCCGGTAGTCGAGAATGGCGGCATGGCGATGATCTCCACCGTCGATCTCGCCAAACTCGTCGATCCGGTGGTGCGGCCGAGCTACATCCGCAAGCCGATCGAATTTGACACCGTCGTCATCGACGCCGGCCACGGAGCGCACGATACCGGGGCGAAGGGGCCCTACGGCAGGGAAAAGGACTACACCCTCGATACCGCCCTGCGCCTTTCCAAAGCACTCCAGGCACGTGGCTTCAAGACGGTCATGACCCGCAGCGAAGATGTCTTTCTCACGCTCGGGCAGCGGGTCGAGGTGGCCAATCGGTACAAGAACGCGATTTTCATCAGCGTCCACTACAACTCCTCTGGTGCCCAGAGTTCAAACGGGATCGAGACCTACGCTCTCGCACCGCAGGGCACCCGATCAACCAATGGGGGAAGTCCGTGGAGTTCGCCGCTCACCGGAAACGTCAGCGATGCGGAGAACATCGCCCTCGCCACAGCCGTGCACGCCCACGTCATTTCGGACATCAAGGCGGTCGATCGCGGCATCAAGCGCGCCCGGTTCAACGTGCTGCGAGGGATCAACAAACCCGGCATTCTCTTCGAGGGCGGATTTGTGACAAGTCCCTCGGAGGGCAAGCTCATCAACGATCCCGCCCACCGCGAACGCCTCGCCAACTCGATCGCCGACGCGGTCGTGCGCTTCAAGACGGCGGTGGGAAAGAAGTGATCCGCCTCACCGTCCGATCTTTTCCTTGCGAATGAGGGGCGCGAGGAACTTCGCGGTCTCACTGGCGATCACGTTGTAACCTGCGAGCGTGGGATGTCGGTCGCCGAACCAGCCGGGGAGCCCGCCGAAGAACGCATCGAGCCGGTTGTCGAGGACGATGATATGGGGATCGGTCCCCGGTTGCACATAGGGCGTGGCGAGGGGGCGCAGGGCCTCGGGCACTTTTGCGAGTGGAAAACGACGATAGTTGAGCATGTTGGGGCCTTTCTCCAGCTCGGCGAGATAACGCGGCCCGATGTCGAAGAAGGTCAGCTTCTCATCGTGCGCGATCTTCGTGATGCTCGCGTTGACCTCAGAGTGATTTGCCACTGCCGAATAGGGGATCGTGGTCATTGCGATGAGGTGGGCTGCCGGGTGGTCCCGGCGGAGACGGCCGAGGAGTTCGCGGAAGTCCT
>CALDKL010000065.1 GCA_937898895.1 uncultured Verrucomicrobiae bacterium
TGTCAAAGAGCGGATCCGGAATCAGGGGGATCACCTTGTTCTGGGAGCGGTCGTAATAATTGTTCCCGATCACACCGTGACGCCCGGCATGAACTCCGGTGACGAGGGTGGTGTGGTTCGGCCAGGTCACCGTGGGGAAAGAGGTGCCCATCCATTTCGCCCGCGCCCCCTTCGCGGCCATCGCGCGGATCGTGGGCATCTGGCATTTTGGATCCTCGAAATAGTAGTGGGCGAGCCCATCGACGCTGATGAGGATGACATGGCGATCCTTCCTGGGTTCGGCCTTCACCTTCGGAGTCGAAGCAACACCAAACGCAAGGGTGAGGACGAGGAGGACGACAGAAAGGAGGGAGGGACGATTCATGAGAAAATCATGGGGTGCTCCGGACGCTATGACAAGCACGTATCCGCGCATCCGCATCACGCTGTCTGCGCTCCTCTCATTCCCGCTCGTTCGGGAAGTATTTTCCGGCGAGCCGACCCAATCGCGTCGCGAGACTCGGGGCGGGGCGACCCGACGGATCCGGCCTCGGCACGAGGCGTTGCACGAGCCGGATCGCGATCTCGTCAAGAGAACCGTATCCCTGCCGTTCCACCGTGGTCACCAGCAGGGACAGTGCCATCCCTCCGTAGGGGACGCGGCGCACGAGAAACCGCAGGATCACCGGCAGTAGCATCGGTACGACCAGGGCGGCTTGTTCCGAAGAGATCCCGAGTCCGGATCCAACTCGTTCGCTCAGTTGCTCGCCCGTGCCGCCGAGGACGCCGTCGAGCGAGGACGCGGTCTGTCCTTCTCGCCCCTCGCGAGATTCGGGATCGAATTTCGCCATCACCACCGCCGCAGCCATCGGCAGTGCCTTCGCCGCCTCCTCGCGCGAGATCCCGAGCGTTGCGGCGACCTTGGCCGCGACCTCCTCGCCGTGTTCGCGGACGAGTTGGTCGAGGAGGGAGGTGGGTTTGTCAGGATTCTCCGGCATTTTCCTTCTGCATCAGGAGTTCCGGCGGCGTCATGATGACGGCCCCCTTCGACTGGAGGAACGCCATGATCCCAGGGAGGACCGCCCCGTGTTTCTCGTCCTGCGGGTTCGAATGACCACTCAGGACGAGGCCCTCGCGATCCGCGCCCTTCTGATGGCAGGCCGATGGAAAGGCGGGGGGATCGGTTACGAAGATCGGATTCCCGAGGGCAGCGTCAGTGGCGTCGTTTGTGCCGCGCCCGTGCGGGCCAAAGGCGGCGAAGGGAAAGCCGGGCTTTTCCCGCACGAGATTGCCCGATTTCTCGGGAACGACCCGTTGGTCCACCGTGGTGCCGACCTCGAACTCGCCCGGCTCGGCGTCGGACTTCTTCAAATGATAGGGGGGCATGTGGTGCAGTGTAGCGAACGGGACATGGAATGTCAGACTGAAAATTTGCTGAGGAGGTTTGGAGGAAAGAGAGGTAGCGGTAGCCCGTCCGCGCCCTGACCGGATCCGGAAGCGGTTTGTTCGCAGCCATCCCCGAGTGTCTTGAGGAAGAGCGCCTCGCCGACCCCGTCGGTGGGGCGAAGGTTCGTTCCCGCCGGTTGCCGAGAGCCATGATGGGGTAGAGGGTGCCTCCGTATTCGATGCGACCCAGGCGGGGCATGGAGGACGGAATCCGCATTGCCGGTTCATATCAATCGCGAAACAAATTTGGAATTCATTCCCTGACCCCAACTGCCAACCGTTGACCCCAATTTCCTGTAACATTGGATCGGGCCGGCGTTTTTTCTTTCATAGCCCCCTACCGAGTGGTAGGGACTCAAAGAGCGCCAGCCCACTTTTTACCCTCAATCGCGTTCCCGGTGTGGGATGGCTGTGATTTTCTTTCTCCGCACCGACCAGTCAATGTAAGTCAGTCGAATCCATGCGATGAGCCCCAAAAAAACAACCAATGCCCGTTTGAGAATGATTGCGGGAAACAGAAGATCCTTTTGGTCGCCCGTTTGCTTACACGGATTTGGCATGTTGGCCTCGGGCTTTGTGGCCGTTCTCACGACCGCCGCTGAAGCGCCGCAACCGCCCCGAAGGTTCTCTCTCGGTGAGGGAATCCACGATCCCGGAGCAGCGGGCGGGAAGCGCACCGGATTCGCGATCGCTCGGAAGGACGATGGAACTTTCGCCTTTTACAATCCCCTGGCACCCGGCGAGGGTCCGCTCGTCCTGACCGACGCCGATGGCAGGAGCGTCACTCTACGTCCCGCCCTGCCGGAAGCACTGGCGGCCTCGCGGCCTCTCCTCGACAGCGGCCTCCTGAACAACGCGCAGGTCCTGCTCGGGGCCGACGGCATCGTCCGCAGCGTCACGGTGCAGGCAGAGCGATTCCCGATAGAGGAAGTGCCAAAGATCGGCCTCCACCTCTATCTCGACGTGTGGTTTCGTCAGGGTGGCGTGGATGGCGTGGAGGACCCGATCCGAACCTGGCGCGGCTACAACGGATCACAGATGGAATACCAGCGGCTCCGCAGCGACCGCATCCTCGTCCCTCACGGCAGCATGATTCCGCACGCGAAAGCCGCACCGCCGACCGGCCGCCACGAGACGGTGGTCGAATACTCCGACGACGGCGGGAGGACCTGGCAACTCAGCCAATCCCGACTCACCTCACCTTGCTACGACCATTTCAATGGATCGAACGAAGGTGCCTGCGAACCCTGCCTCGAGGAACTCGGCGATGGTCGCGTCTGGATGCTGATGCGCACGCAGGCCGGCTGCCTCTACGAATCCTTTTCCTCTGACGCTGGCACGACCTGGTCGCCTGCGGCACCGACGCGCTTCCGCACCTCCACCGGCCCCGCCAATCTCCTCCGCCTCCGCGATGGACGACTCGTCCTGACGTGGAACCACTGCGAGCTGCCGCCCCGCTTCAAAGGCGAGGGCGTCTACGGCGGTCGCGATGCCCTGCACATCGCCATCTCGGACGACGACGGCCGATCGTGGCGAGGCTTCCGCGAGATCTACCTCGACCATCGGCGCAACGACAATCCCGCCTCCAACGGAGACCGGGGTACCTCCTATCCGCTCGGCGCCTTCACCGACGACGGGAGCATCGTTATCCTCGCCGGTCAGGGTGAGGGTGGCCGCATTCCCATCTTGATCGATCCCGATTGGATCACCGCATTGACGGCGGAGACCGACTTCCGCGACGGTCTCGCGCAATGGTCGCTCTACCGGCACACCGGACCCGCGAAACGCTGGTGGCGGGCTCGGGAGGTGGGCGGCGAACTGATCGAGACTCCCGGAGAAGACGGCTCAAAATCTCTCCGCATCCGTCGATCCGACGGCAAAGAGCCCGACACGGCGGTGTGGAATTTCCCAAACGGCTGGTCTGGCGAATTGACCGCGCGAGTCCTCCTGCCCGCAGGATCGCGGGGCGCGGTGATCGCCTTAAACGACCGTTTCTTTGACCCGTCCAACCCGCTCGGGGAGGAAGGAGCCGTCTTCCGGATCGATCTGAAACCCACGGATGGCCCGTCCGGAACCTGGCAAGACCTCTCTCTGCGGTGGGATCTCGGCCAGGGAATCTGCGAATGCCGCCTCGGAGACCGACTCATCGCCACCCTGCCAATCGCGACCAACACCCTCAACGGGATCAGCTACCTCCGCCTCCGCTCCGCCGCCACGACTCCTGACCCGCACGGTCTCGTCGTCCGCCGCGTGGCCGTCAAGATCACCGATCCCGTCGCCCCACCCGTGACTGAGGAGGCGGTAAAGGCGTGGCAGGAGGCGTATGTGAAGTCGGTCGTGGCGGGATGGCGGTGAGATGGGGCGTGGCAGAGGCAAAGGGAGGTTCGGCACCGGAGTCAGGCGGCAGTGTCTTCTGAATCGTTAGAATTGGTTGGTGGCTGGTTGGCCTCATGCGACAGCATGAGGGAGCCAAAACCATACAACCACCAGGATCCACAAGAGAGTGAAAGAAGCCTTCTTGCAGGGCGAAGAACGGGAAGCGGTGGAATGGTTTCGTCAACGGCTCCGTCAGAGCGTTCGGGCTGGGTGGGTTGAAGCGATAGCCGAAGAGGTCGAGGCCTTGTGCGGGCCACGTGATCACCGTGACTCCGGTTCCCCGTCGGCGAACTGGCCCCTCTGTCCCTGCTGCCAGAAGGCGATGTCGCGAATGATGCGCATTCCATCCGCCTTCCTGCGCAAGGAACGTGGACCGCCCCGCCCTGCATGAGTGCGTTCCCTCCACCACCCTGCATGACCAATCCGACGGCCCGCGCCCTCGGTGCGGACGCCTCGCGCCTGCGCGGTGTCAACTCATCGAAAATCGGACATGAGACCGGCGAATCTATGCCCGCAGGACCGCGACGAAGCGTTGTCATCGCCTCAAAGGTGCTCCCATCGGGCACGATCCACGCCCGATCCTAACAAGCCAGCAAATACTGCCCGCATACGACGGGCTTGCTCAACCATGGGTCGGGGCCGGTCTTCCGGTAGTCGAAGTCTCCGCTCCGCTCCGTCTTCGCTACACCCTTTCTTGTTAGCCCTTGGTGTAAGGGGTGATTACATTCTTCAGCATTTTGAAGCGCTTGGCGTTCAGGGTAGCCAAATCCAGTCGGTGTTCTGAAGCTGTTGCTGCGATCATGCAGTCAGCCAATCCACAACCGAGGAGATCACGGAAATCTCTACGATAGAGTCCAGCGGTCTCGGCAATCTCCTCCGTCAGGGGTAATACAACCAAAGCCGAAATCATGCGTGAAAGCCTGGTTCGCTCTTGTCCTTCGCGGACACCTTGGTAAAGCTCTGCGACGCTGACTGCGGAAACGGACACATCAT
>CALDKL010000066.1 GCA_937898895.1 uncultured Verrucomicrobiae bacterium
GTCAGGGTCTCTCCTGTTGTTGCTTTTCATGATTTGGTCAGGGGGGAGGCAGTGGCCTTCATTGCGGTTTCCTCGCCGATCCGGTGATCGACGAGCCTTTCCTCCTTCAGGGCGCGCCCCACTCCGTGGAGACGGCGGAGTTCCTCGGAGGAGTGGAACTCGATCCGGTTCGGAGTCAGTTCGGTGATCTCGCGGAAACGGTCTTCGATCTCGTGGGCCAGAGCGGATCGCGAGATCCGTCCGCGTGGCGCGACGTGGACGATGATCTCGTCGACCTCGAGGGGATCGCCCTTGCGTTTGCACAATTCGATTTGCCAGGAGCCGACCCGGTCGAGATTGTCGAGGAGGTTTTCGAGGTCGTTGAAATTCACGAGAGTTCCCTTCACCTTGCCAAGGCGGAGGCGTTTCCTGTCGGCGACGCGGGAGATCTCGCCCACGAGGCGGGGCATTCTTCGACCACAGGCGGGACAGGGCGAAAAGACGAGTCCGCCCGAGATACAGTCGCCGGTGCGATAGCGGAGAACGACGCTGCCTCGACTGTCGAGCGGAGTGAAAACGATCTCGCCGGGTTCGCCTTCTCCGACAGGATGGCCGCTTTCGGGATCGATGATCTCAACGATGCCGAGATCCGGGGAAAGGTGGTAGCCGGGCGGCGTGTCCATCCCGTAGCCGGGACATTCGGGCCAGGCCATCTTTGCCTCGGTAAAGCCATAGGTCGCCATGATGTCGACGTCGCCTGCTCCGAGTTCGGCACAGAGGGCGCGGAGTTTTCGTCGGGTGCCCGGAGGGGCCTTTTCCCCGCCAAGAACGATTTTGCGGAGAGGGGGAACGGAGATCCCTCGGTCGGATGCGAGAGAGAGAAGGTGATAGAGAAAGGTGGGCATCCCGATGAGCGCTTCGGGCTGGATCTTCTCGAGCAGGCGCAGGTTGCCCTCCGTCCCCATCACCTTGCCGCCGCCGCTCGAGAGCAGGAAGGTGCCGTAGCCGAGTCCGGCATGGTGTGCCTGCCAGAAGGCGAGATGCGGCGCGAAGGGGAACAGATTGAGATGGCGGAAGGCGGGATCGGACCCGCAGATCTCCATCATGCGACGCCCCGTGATCGAGAGCACGTCGAGATCGTGTCGAGTGTAGAGGAAGGGCACCGGTTCGGCGGATCGGCCCGTCGTGCTCGTGAGCAGGATGGGGCGATATTCATGAGCGAAGGCCTCCTTCACCGCCGCCCTGCCGTATCGCAAAGTCCGCAGGATCGTGGCGGGGCGTTTGCGCAGGATCGTCTCGTCCGGGACGAGGACAAAGTCTCTCGTCCGCGATCCGGTTTCGGGATCATCGACGAGGTGGCTTTTCGAGGTGAAGGGAATCCTGGAGAGATCCGCCAGCGTCCGAATCTCGCGCGGATCGATCCCTTCCTTCGCGAAGAGATCCCGGTACTGTTTTGAGAAGGGAACAACGTGATCGACGAGGTAACACCGCAACTTCCGCCCCTGCAGGTGTCGCATTTCATCGGCGGAGAGTCGGTCCCAGTGCTTTGTCAGGGTTCCCGTGTTCATTTCATCTTCAGGATTTCGGGGTTCGGAGAGAGCCCGGCGAGGGCGCGAAGCTCGGAGAGCCTTGCCTCGGCGGCGAGGCGGCCCAGTTCGATGTAGGAGCGGTAGCTGGTATAATCATGCCAGCGGGGCATCGGACTGACGGCGCGGATGATGAGATCGGCGTGCGCAGCACTGCTTTCCACGAGGCGCATCTGCGAGGCCATCGCCGAGCCCCGGAGGATGTCGAGGAGATTGCCGCGGGCAAACAGGTTCGCCTTCTGGTTGAGCCAGGAGCAGGGATTCCTCCACAACGGGAAATCCTCCGGAGTGTGTCGGAAACGCCTCGTCTCACCGGGCCGAGGGAGCACGTTCACGGCGATGATCCGGTCGACGTGGAGGGATTCGCGCAGTG
>CALDKL010000067.1 GCA_937898895.1 uncultured Verrucomicrobiae bacterium
GACTTGGCGCCGCCGCCGTGAGACCGCCTCCGACGCACTCTCCAATCTGGCGAAGCTTTCCCCGCCGATTGGAGGATCCCTCGCCGGTGATCTCGAAAAAACGAGGGACTCATGGGAAGAGCGGTTGCACCTCGCCGACAATCGCATCGGTGCTCTCTCCTTCCAGCTCGAGCAGGCGGAAAAAGGTCAGCCATCCGTATACGAAGCCATGCGTGACGGAGTGCGGAGCTTCTTTCGCAGTCGTGGCCGAAACACCCTTTTGTGCCTCGCGGTGCTCTTCGGTACGTTTTTTCTGCTCCGGTTCCTGCATCGATGGATCGCCCGATTCACTCCTTGGGTGAAGAAGGGGGCGCGACCTTTCTACGTGCGTCTGATCGATGTCGCATTGCACCTCTTCTCGCTTATCGGAGCCTTCGTTGCCGCTCTCTTCGTGATATACGCGACGGGAGACTGGGTCCTGATGGGGTTCGCCATCATCATTCTCCTCGGCCTCGCCCTCGCTGCAAAAAGCGGAGTACCGAAATTCTACAATCACGCCCGTCTCCTCCTCAATCTCGGCGAGATCAGGGAAGGGGAGAGAGTCACCTACAACGGGATCCCTTGGAAGGTCGAGAGGCTCAGTTTTTTTTCCATCTTCGTGAATGAGAAGCTGCGCGGTGGCGTCCTCCGTTTGCCCGTGAGGATGATCGGCGGACTGGTCTCTCGCCCGGTCTGTCGGGAGGGCGAGGTCTGGTTCCCATGCGAGGAGGGAGACTGGGTCGATCTGCCAGGAACAGGCAAGGCCCGCGTCATCGTGCAGACGCCCGAGGCGGTTCAGGTGGTGAAGCTGGGTGGATCTGTCGCGACCTTTCCCACCTCACATTTCCTCGAGTTGGCCCCTGTGAATCTTTCACGAGGTTTCCGTATCTCTATTCGGATCGGGATCGCGTTCCGGCACCTCGCCGACGCTACCACCTCGATTCCGGAAATCCTTTGGGAACATCTCGCGAAGGAACTCACCTCCCTTGTCGGGGAGCGGGAACTCTTGCGTTCTCTGAAGGTTGAGTTTGCCGGGACGTCGCCCTCGTCGCTTGATTTCTCCCTCCTCGCCGACTTCGATGGGTTGCTCGCACCACGCCACGACGTTCTCGAGCGAGCCATGCACCGATCTGCGGTTGATTGCTGCCGAAATCGCGGATGGGACCTTCCGTTTCCCCATCTTGTCGTACACCGGGCGGACGACGCAAGTGCGTGAGGTTTCCCCAAGGTCAAATTTCAACCTACTCTTCCCCATGATTCTCCGGTGCCTTCTGATCATCCTCGCCACCTTCGACGTGATCGTCCGCGCCGAAACGCTCCAGGAGAAGCCGAAACCCGCCTTTCAATACCAGTCCGGGAACCTCTCCGTCTCCGCAGCGAGCGCCGATGAGCCGAGGGTCAGGGTCTTCGGCCCCGACTCCGTCCGGTCCGCCTCGCGATATCTCGAGGCGGGTGCGCTTTCCTGGGTGCGCGAGAAATCCTGTATCAACTGTCATACCACGGGTCCGTATCTCAGCGAGAGACCGGCTCTCACATCGTTTTTGGGAACCCCGAATTCCGAAGTTCTCGCCGATTTTGTCGAGTCCATCCCCGAAGGGCCTGCGAAGGAGGTGGAGAAAAACGGGCCTCGCTACATTCAAGGTTCCGCGACTGCAATCTGGTGCGCCCTGGGACTCGCCGAATGGGACCGTCACATCATTGGAAAAGTGAGATCCGAGACCGATCACGCTCTCCGGCAGATGTTGTCGCGCCAGTCACCGGGTGGTGGTTTTGTCAGTTACGGAGAAGTCGAGATTCCTCACATCACAACCGATTTTGAATTGAGTCTGCAGGCGGCCCGCGCCCTTGCCGCTGCGTCTGAGTGGGTCGCCTCCCTCGAGCCAGGGGAAACACGCGACCGAATCGCGAAGCTGAAGGAATGGTTGCGCTCCGCACCATCCAAAAACGACTTTGATCGCGTCTTGCGTCTGCAACTGGGGCACTACTTTCCCGATCTTGTGAGTGCGGCGGACCGACAAACGGCTCTCGACCTGCTTTCTTCCAAACAACACGAAGACGGGGGTTGGTCGATCCGCGACTTTTCGGCGGTGGAGGACTGGCATTTCGAGATGAGCGAAACCGTCCTGAACCTGCTTTCTTCTCTGCCCGACGCTGCTGATCCCGAAAGTGACGCCTACATGACCGCGCTCGCTGTCGTCCTCATGCGCCAGGGAGGGATGCCCGCGTCTGACGGGCGCATCCAGAAGGCCGTCGCTTGGCTCAAGCGGGAACAGCGCGTCTCGGGTCGCTGGTGGATGCATTCGCTCTACCGAGGCAATTACCACTACATCACCTACATCGCCACGGCGCAGGCGCTGAAGGCTCTCGCCCTTTGCGATGAATTGCCGATGGTGGCAGAGGAACCGATCGCGGGGACGATCAATGCAGGAAGTGGCGGTGGCCGGTAAAGACCATCGCGGCACCGTGTTCGTCGGCGGCTTTGATGACGTCTTCATCCTTCACCGATCCGCCTGGCTGGATCGCCGCCGTCGCCCCGGCCTCGATGGCGTAGACGAGTCCGTCGGGGAAAGGGAACATCGCATCACTCGCCACGACCGAACCCTTCAGGCTCAGTCCCGCTTGCTCCGCCTTCCATGTCGCGATGCGGCAGGAATCGACCCGTGACATCTGACCCGCGCCGATGGCGAGGGTGCGGTCGCTCGTGGTGAAGACGATGGCGTTGGATTTGACGTGCTTCACGATTCGCCAGCCAAAGCGCATCGCCTGGATTTCCTCTGCGGTGGGCGGGCGTTTCGTTTTGACTTTTTTCTCGATGTCCTCCAGGCCGAGCGCACGGGTGTCGTGATCCATCACGAGGAGACCGCCGGGGGCAGAATGGATCACCGGATCCTCGAGAGTCTCGCGGAAGGACTCGTGCATCTGAATGAGCCGAAGGTTCTTTTTCTTCTGGAGCAGGGCGCGGGCGTCGCTTTCAAATTCCGGCGCGATGATGACGTCGGTGAAGATTTCCGAGATGACCCGAGCCAGGCCGATGCCGAGGGGGCGGTTGCAGACAATGACTCCGCCGAAGGGAGCCTGGCGATCCGTCTCGAAGGCCTTGTCCCAGGCGAGGCGGAGATCGTCTTCATCGGCCCCGACCCCACAGGGATTCGTGTGTTTGAGGATCGCGACGGCGGGACGGCGAAATTCGAGGATCAACTCCCCGGCCGCAGCGATGTCGAGCACGTTCGTGTAGCTGAGTTCCTTTCCCTGGAGCTGCTTGAAGTAGTCCGTGAAACTCCCGTAGAGGGCGGCCTT
>CALDKL010000068.1 GCA_937898895.1 uncultured Verrucomicrobiae bacterium
CCCGGGCTCGCCTCCTTCGCACATGACGATATCCCCGACCTTCAATCCGAAGGTTTCGAGCTCGTCCGACTCGAACCGCATTTCTCGGAGGTCGATCAGGTCGAAGCCCCCCCATCGCACGTTGACGTTCGCAAGATAGGGCATCATCTCGCCCTTGTTCTTGTTCTGATCGAGCATCTTGCCGAGGCGGAATTCGGCAATTTCCTCCAGTGGCTTCCTCTCCCACCCCTCCGGCACGCCGTCGATGATGGGGACGTGCTCGTGGCCGGGGAAGCGGAGGTGGACGAACCATTCCCGGTAGAGCAGTCGTGCGGACTCCTCCAGCAAGGCCATCCGACGCCGGTTGTTCTCGATCAGGTCGTCGTAGGCGGAGAGGATGTCGGCGATGGCTTTCTGTGTCGTGGTGTCCGGCAGCGGAGTCGGCCAGTCCTCCAATACGCGAGTTTCCAGCTTCTTGGTCCCATGTGACGCCTCCGTTGCAGAGTTACGAATTTGATTTCTCTGAGACAGAAGGAAGTAAAACAAGAATTCATCGGTGATCGATTCCGAAGTCCTCAAAGCTTTCAAATCCTGGTTGAAGGTCACAGGCCGTTTTGTGATCGATACCCGAAACTCCTTGGCCAAGGACATACCGCGGACTACCACCAACACAGTGTTCTCTGGGATCAGCTTCGTTCCGTTTGAAGATCCGACCTCCGTGACCCTAAGTTCGGTGTCGAAGATTCGGCGCTGCGTCATCTCCCCGGAACTGACCCACGGAATGTCCCCATCCCAATATGACGGCTCGCTTTTCCGAGGTGTCCCACCCGATAGGAAAGTGACCACGGATCCAAGCGGAACAGATTTCCATTTCCAGCTCATACCCCCAACTCCTCAAAGTTCTTCTGGATCTTCGCCGCCAGTTCGACCGCCTCCTCGTTCAGGCCCTTCAGCTCCACGTGGATGTCGCGCAGGGCCTCCTCGAAGTCGAAGTCCTCGTCTTCCTCCTCCGGCGCCACTCCGACGTAACGCCCCGGGGTCAGGCTCCAATCGTTCGCCTCGATCTCCTTGCGATCGACCAGCTTCACGAGGCCCTCGACATCCCGCAGCTTCGCTTCGGGGAACTTCTCCAGTAGCCACGCCAGTTGCTTCCGGAAGTAGCGGTAGTGCTCGGCGCTCTGCTCCGTCTCCTCGACCGTGACGCGGATCGCCTCCAGCTTCTCCGGCAGGCCCCAGTCGTCTTTCCACACCTTGAGGCGATGAGCTCCGAACTCCTTGGACGCAAAGGCGACGAGCTTCTGAACCTCGTTGGAGAAATGGTGGACCTGCTTCGCGAAGGTGTGAAACTGCTTCGCCGCCGCCTCCATGCGGTCGAGATTGGTCACGTATCGACCGAGGGCGGATTCGAGATCCTTCTCGGGATCGCTGCCGTCCTCGAGGCTGCTCCGGTGGGTCTCTAAGTAGTCCTTGAGTTCGGCCGACGCCCGCTTCAACTCGGTCCAACCCGCCTGCGCCGCCGCGACCAGGTCAAAGTAGGCGGCGATCTGGTCGTCGGTGGGTTCCACCTTCAGCCAATCCTCCTTGGCCTTGACCATGGCCCCGAGCTTGCCGAGACAGGCGAGCAGAAACTCGATGTCCTGCGAAGGCCCTCCGGGATGGAAGCCGTAGGAAGCGTGCGCCAACTGTCCGGCCGCCATCATGCATTCCATCCGGTAGGCGGCCGCCAGCTCGACGAAGCGTTTCCGCTCCCCCCGGTAGAGCCAGACGATGGCGAGAAGGTTCTGCTGCTGCTCCGGGCTGAAGTCGTAGATCTTCCGCGTGACCTTGCGGTAGACGTTGCGGGCGTCGAGCATCAGCACCTTGTCGCGGTGCTCCTCGGGTTTGCCCTTGTCGAGAAACCAGAGTTCGCAGGGGACCGTCCGGGTGTAAAAGAAGTTGCCCCGGATGGCGACCATGATGTCGACCGCCCCGGTCTCGATCAGCTTCTGCCGCACCGTGGCCTCGTCCCGCCCCGCGCTGGAGGACTGCGACGACATCACGAAGCCGGCCCGGCCCGTGTCGTTCAGGTAACTGTAGAAGTAGGAGATCCAGAGGTAGTTGCCGTTGCTCACCTTGCCCTTCTTGTTCACCCCGGGCAGGCCGAAGGGCAGGCGGGGATCCTTCTTCACCTTGTCGGCATCGACCTCGTCCACGTTGAAGGGCGGATTGGCCATCACGAAGTTGGCCTTGCCCAGCATCTCGTGGGGATCGTCGTAGTAGGAGATCGCCTTCTGGATGTTGCCCTCGAGCCCGTGCACGGCGAGGTTCATCCGCGCCAGTTCGATCGTGGTGCCGTTTTTCTCCAGCCCGTAGAAGGTGAGTTTCTCCGCCGGGTTCTCGTGACGGCGCTCCACGATGTGGGCGCTCTGGACGAACATGCCGCCCGATCCGCAGGCCGGGTCGAGGACGGTGCCGCTGGTCGGCTCCAGCACATTGGCGATCAGCGAGACGATGGAGATGGGGGTGAAGAACTCGCCCCCGTCGTGCGCCCCTTGGTCCGCGAACTGGGTCAGGAAATACTCGTAGATCCGCCCGAAGACATCGCCGGACACCTTCTGCAGTTCCTCTGGGTTCAGCGTCCGCAGGAGCTGTCCGAGCACCTCGTTGTCCAGCTCCTGATACTGGCTCTTCGGCAGGGCACCCTTCAGCGAGGTGTAGTCCGCCTCGATCGACTCCATCGCGGCGATCACCGCCTTGGCCCGGTCGTCCTTGTCCCCGAGGCTCACCAGGTAGTCGAACTGGGCCTCCGGCTTCAGGAAGATGGCGCTCTTCTCCGAGAAGTCCTCCTTCTTCAGGTCCCGCTTCTTCCCGCCCCGAGAGGGCAGCGAGGCCTCGATCTCGTCCTTCACCATCAGGAAGCGGCTGTAGGCGTGGCGCAGGAAGATCAGCCCCATCACCGGCATGAAATACTCGTTGCTGGCGTAGTTGGAGTTCGCCCGGAGGTTGTCGGCGGCGCTCCAGAGGCGTTTTTCGATGGCTTCAATGTTTTCGAGCTGCGGCATGTTGGGGAGATTCAAATTGGGAGGGAGATTCGGGCGTGCCTTCTCGGCTTGTTTCGCAGTCAGTCTTTTTGGGAGCGGTGTTGAGTCATGAGAAGCTCAAGCAGCCGCAGAGCCGGTCCACTGGGGTTGCGGACCCCGTATTCCCAGCTCTCGACCGTCTTGGCGGACACCCCGAGCTTCTCGGCCAGCCACCTGCGCGGCTGGCCGATCCCTTCCCTCCAGGCCTTGATCTCGGCCCCGGTAAGTTCCTCTCGCGGCATCCTAGATTGTAGGAACCAGATTCCTGACCGCTTGGCAAGAGAAACTGGCATTTACTGAGACATTCTCATCCATTTGGTGAAGCACACCTGAAGGCACCCGATTTCTCCTGAATGGAGACGGCGTGGCCGAGATCTGTCATTGCGGGAATGTAGGGGTAGCATGGGGCGGAGAGACACCTCGGCTCCCCAGAACCGATCTCAGCGAACAATGAAACAAGCTGCTTTGCCACGGCGTCTTTTCCAGCGTGAATCACCACGGGCACACCCCACTCAGACCCTGGGCGGCGCAAATCGCCAAAGGTTAGGCCCCTTGTGTATCAAGAAACGGCCTCCTTGATACACAGAGTGTGTCAGGAGCGTTTTTTAAGGCCCTCAAAATCAACGACATACAGAACAACCGATTTTCGGAGGCAGGCTAGTGTATCACGGCTATCCGCTGAACAACAACGAGTTACAACAAAAACTAGGTTTTCGTGGTGGGTTGGTGTGTTGGACGAGAGAGACAACATGTTTGAAGCCGGTCACGGAAGTGGCTCGGGAGAATATCATTTATTAGCTCTAGCCCAGAAATTTCTCTGGCTATGGAAAAAGATTCGGATCGGTGTAGCTCTCAACAATGTCTAGCAGACCCCGATGGAGAACCGCACATTGCGTCGGGGGTGGAGGTGGATGTGGGATCAGGCGGTTATCGGCCGCGTTGTCTTCGGGACGATCGATGACGCGGCATTCCGATTGAAGGGCGAGTTCCTTGAGGACAGGCGGCGCAGTAATCGTTCGGCAGTTGGAAACAACTCCGCCAGCAGGGAAGGCCCCTCAGTGAGCAGATTTTGAGCAGTTTCAGCCGGCGAATCACCGCGCACGATCACGCAGTGACGCGAAAATCCCCCCAACCCGTCGTAACCCATTGAATACCAAGGCGCTTGAACGCATTCGTAATGCGTGGGTCGGGGGTTCAATTCCCCCCTTCGGCTGCTGGTTCCAGTCGGTCGGCACGCAAAGTCTGCACGCAGTCGGCGACCGACTTCTTCGCCTCCCGACTCGCCTCTCCGCAATCGCGCGAGAAAATTGGAATCTGTGTGTCACATTTTGTGCTGGCCCAAGCCAAGCAGGATTGGAATACTGTGATTTCTCATTCTTTACCCAGCACTCGCCCATGACCCTGCCCGAACTCACCCAAGCGTTGGACGAAAACCCCGGAGATTGGGAGCGGAGGCTTGCTGTGGTCCAGGCTCTCATGGCTGAAAGTCGGCACGAGGAAGCCGTCGAAGTCGTCAACCAGGGCGAGGCGATTCCTCACGAAGCGGCCCCCTGGCTCGCTGCCGCAAGGACCTACGCCGCCGTCGGTGCCTTCGAGCAGGCGGGAGCCCTCGTGGCCACCGCGCTGGAAATCGACCCGGGCTATGAGCCTGCCAGGGCCTACCGGAAAGAACTGGCCACTCTCGCTCCCCAGGTGCCGATGTCAGTCTCCGCAGAGGATCTCGAAGAGGAGGGCGAAGAGCCGCTCGTGCGCCCGGTACCGGTCGAGGAGGCCGTGCCCTTGCTCCGTCGGTCGGAGGCGGGAGAAGCGGCCGAACCAATGGCCCTGCCAAAAGTGGCGTTCTCCAATCACGAGTTGGTCGCGTTGAAAGAAGCCGAATCGGAAGTGAACCGGATTCGCGAAAAAACGATCCGCCGCGACAAATTCAACGCCCTCGTCATCACGGTACTCGCCCACGTCGCGATCTTTGCTGCCCTGACGATTGTCGTGACGCAGGAGGCTCCCCGGATCCCGCCGCAGATTGTCGCGGCGGCTGCTCCTGCCTCATCCCAGGCGGAACAGGCCATCGACAATGTGAAAATGAACAAGTCAGCCGTCGCACCGACTGCGGCAAGCTCCGCCGTGGTCGACGTGGTCGCGGCCACCGGGGCTTCCACCTTCTCGGTCCCGACGATCACCACGCCGGCGGATGCCGCAAATCAGGGGGAAGGCGTGGGTGCTGCCGCCGGGATGGGCGGCATCGGCAATCTCGGGATGAGCCCATCCCTGAGCCTCGGCATGTCCACCTCGACCACATCGAAGATGATGTTCGGCGTCCCCATGGAAGTGGATGGAGAAGTCCTCGGGGTCATCCTCGACGTGTCCGGATCGATGGCCGAGTTTTTGCCGGTCGTGGTCAGGGAGGTCGACAAGAACTTCAAGGACTCACCCATTGTCTACGTGCGCAACATGCTGCTCTCGAAAGACAATCGCGAGGGCGAGGCACGACTGATTGTTCCCGAAGAGGTCATTCCCTACCATCCGGAATACAAGACACAGACCCCTTACTGGTTCCTTTGGTATGACCTGCCCCGCAAGGCTCCACAGCGCTACGTGGATCGTCTCATCGAGACCTTCAAGACGCGCCCGAACCAGTTTCTCACCACGGGGCGCGGCTGGGATGGCAGCAGCCTGATTGTGGCGACCGACTTCCTCATGGAGGAGAAGATCGACGCGCTCTACATCTTTTCCGACTTCGAGGACTTCGTCGACGAAGACATTGCGGCGGAGATCGGGCAGAAGTTGGGTCGCCGCAAAATCCGCACCTACGTCCAGCCGGCCGAAGCCAGTACGGATTTCCTCGACGTGATGACAAAGAAGATCGCGAACAAGACCCGCGGTCGTCAGATGCCCTCGCTGGTCTCGCTCCTGCGTGGCTCGGAGGAGACCGAGGTGACCTCGCTGATGAAGGACAACCGGGCGGCCGATGTCGCCGCGCTCGCCTCGATGAACATCAAACTGGCCACCCCCCGCCCCGAGATCTCCGCCGAGCCGTTTTATGCCTTCAAGCCGAGCAAGGGATGGACCGAGATCCATCGGCGTTCTGAGCCGGACTACGATGCGGCTTTCTAAGGTCCCGAGGCCCGCGTTGAAAGCATCCTCAAGAACCCTGAGCAGAGGGAA
>CALDKL010000069.1 GCA_937898895.1 uncultured Verrucomicrobiae bacterium
TCGGTGTATTCCGCGTGTTCCGTCGTTCCTCATCTTCGGATTCAGGGGGAGACACCCTCACACGATTTTTTTGGATTCGGGATTGCAGACAAGGCCTCGATTCGGTAGAACCCCATTCCGAAACACACGAAACGACCGAGAAAGAAGCCCGTGTACGATCCTCTCCCCATTTCCGGAATCCGGGAATCCCATCGCTTTGTTGAGGGACCCCGCACGATCCTTTTGCCTCTGTGCATCCTCACCCTCCTCGCGGGACTGACGGTCTTTTATTTCAACGGGTCGACCGCTCCCTCCGTGACCACCGGGAAGGAGGAGCGGATGGCACCGTTGCCTCTGGCAGAGGACTCGTCCTCTGCCCCGGTCCCGGGTGGCGAAGCCTCTGCTCTGGTGACTCCGACTCCGATTTCCATGTCGCGTTCTGTTCAGCCCCGCTGAGGCTCCCGCGCATCGGGGCGGAACCGGTCTTTTGTTTCGGGTTTGATCCGCATTCGCCACGCATCCTGCACGTCCAGAAACGGCCGACTCTGACAGCCTCTCCGGGACAGATGGAGACCGTGATATCAGGAAAGGAATCCCTTCTCGGAATTCGCTGTCCCGCCTGAGATACGCCCGTTTCCGGGGAAGTGTGATCCGTTTCCTGGCCTACGCCCTGCAAGTCACGCTCAAAACGCGACTCAAGCACAGTGCCGACGGAGTGACGTCGCGCACTGCATCGGAGAAGTTCGCAGCGGTGCAAATGCTCGATGTGCGCCTGCCTACCGCAGATGGGCGTGAGATCATCTTCTCGCGCTACATCCACCAAAGAAGGAACTCCAACAGCTGCTCGACCAGATGATACTCACCCTGCCCGTGCAGCCCCCACCTGGGATCACCACCCTCGCATCGAACTGAAACCAGCATGAAACGGGGGCGTCTGCAGTGGAGAGCTTTGAGGCTGTCCCATGCTGCCATCGGCCATGCGCCCCATCAACCCGCCGAATCAGAGAAGTCGGGCTAATACGGTATCGAATCGATGTCTTCTTGCCTATTTGATCAGGCGGGCCTCAATGGCGGCAGTCCGGCGGTTGGCAAACTCGTCGGTGAGCAACCATTCCTGATACATGGTTTCGATTTCGTTCATGATGACCGTCACCGAAGAACTCGCGAGGTCGCGCTTCACGTCTTTGGGCCAGTAGTCCGCAGGGATGGGCGGACGGATCCGATCTGCGGGGGGCTTGTAGGCGGGATTGCACACAATCACCGGGAGAGTATCGGCGGGCATGAGATGACGCCACAGGAATGCCTGCATCTTGTCCTCGGAGGGCACCGCATCGCGGACGATTTCCCTGTCTCCCGCCTTCGCGCTGCCTGCCAAGGTCAGATTGACCGGTTTCTCCATCTCGTCGAGGGAGGTTTTCAATCCCATTCCCACTTCTTCTTTGCCTGCGGGAAGGGTGACGGCGGGAGCTTCGACCCCCTGCGGAAGATTCTTGAAGCTCAGCTGGATGGGTCCGTCAAAGCCATCTTTCCGGATCGCGTAGATTTTGACCGAGGCGGATGATTTGCTGCGCAGTACGACCTGGGGCGGTACCACCCGCAACTCGAAATCGGGGATCGGATTGCTGATCCGGAGCCGATAGGCAAAGGCTTTGCCCGCCTGCCTCCGAGTATCGCAGATGTGGACATAGTACTTCCCATCGGACGGCAGCTTTGCCATGAGATAGGAATCGGCGTGGTCGGTATTCATGCCCGAGCCTGCGTCGTAGTGATCGTCGTTCAGTGCGATCACCTTGCCATCTGCTCCGGTAATTTTGACGAAAGAATCGAAGGGGGATCCGAGTCGACGGGCGTGGACTTCGGCGACGAGCGTTTGACCGGCCTTGCCCTCTGTCTCGAATACGTCCCATTCGCCCGCGCGATCCGCCCGTCCATTGACCACGACGGGAAGAGTGACTTTCTGCGCTTTGGATGGATCATCGTTGGCATCCTGGTCGAGAACCTCCGGAAGGTTCCCGAGAACGAAGGGAACTGCGTTGGACGCGAATTTTCCGGAGGTGGCGGTGAGGAAATGATTTCCGGGCTTTGCATCTGCTGGTGGCAATGTCAGGGTTGCCTTCTCGAGGTTCCAGCCCTCCATCTCGACTTTGACCGGCTGACCGGCCTGTCCTCCCAAGGGGAAGATGCTGGTCACGTAAGGCAACTCACCGATGGTGATCCGGTAGGTGAAACTTTCGCGCCCGCGGTAGAGTGCCTCACTGATGGTCAGCACGTATTCGCCATCGGCGGGCACCTCAAAGTAGAGAACCGGATCCGGGTCGGATCGGAAGTCGTCGCTGTAGGCCACTTCCTTTCCCTGGGCGTCGTGAATCCGAACCACGGCCTGATACCAACCGGGGACGCCGTCCGCGACATAGGGAATCAATCCACGCGCTTTCGCGGTGACGACGAGTCGTTGTCCTTTGCTCGCCTGAAAGCGATATCGATTCAGCTCCCCGGCACCCGACTGCCCGTTCATCGTGCAGGGGATCGTGACGGCCATTTCCTCTTCTTCCGGGGGGCGCTTGCGCTGAGCGAGGTATTCCTTTCCGAGGACCTGTTTCTTGGCGGTCTTCATCGGTTTGCGGGCCACTTCCGGAACCTGGCCCACCAGGAAGGCGAGCGGATTGGAGATTCCCCGCTTGGTGACGACCCGGATCTCCCGGCGTCCAGGTTTCGCGTCGGGGGCCACGGTGACTTCAGCAAAGACCAGTTCCGTATGGGCGCGGACCGCCGGATCCCGTTCGTCTTCTGCGAAAAGAGTTTCGAGTCGCTTGATCAGATTCGCTTTGGCGATCTCCTTCTCTGATTTCTGAGCGGAGTCATTCGATGCGGAAGGGGTTGTTTCCGGCCCAATGGGTGCCGGGAACTCGAACCAGGCCATCTTGGCGATCATCACATCATCCAGTACGGTTTCCGGCTTTTTCAGCAGGGTCAGCTGCTCCCGGAGCATCGCCATTTCCTGGTTATTCGGAGTCCGGAAGTAGTCGACGATCCGAACAGAAACCCCTTCTCCGGTGACGGTGACATCGGAGGGATGGAGGAGCCCCTGTCCGCCGAGACGGATCGGGAAGGTGGCTCCCTGCTCTCCGCCTGCGGGATAGACATACCCGATGTATTGACTCTGGGCCTGGAGGGATGGCAACGCAGCCACAAAGAAGGCCAATGCCAGGATCGGATATCCAAAGCGATTTCTCATAACAGGATTGTTTTCGATGTTTCCGTATCGGGGGGGAAGGCAGCAGGGATCACCGCCGGATCGCGTTCCGCCGCTATTCACGGCGGCGGAATCGCGACTTCCAGCGAGTGCCCCTGCTGAGGGTTTAGATGAGTTCTTCGAGCATGCCGGCCGACTTCATGCCTTCTGCCTCGGTGTCGAGGACGTGGGCATCGATTCCCAGGGGATTGGGAAGCGGAGCATTCTGATCGATTCCGGCGAGCAGGTAGAAGGTGCCCAGGAGATCCGCCGGATAGACGGGGCGTTCGGCGGGGTGTTCACCTCGGTCGTCAGAGGCTCCGAGGACATTGCCGCCCTTGAATCCGCCACCGGCAACCAGCACCGAGAAGACGTCTCCGAAGTGGTGCCTCCCGCCGTTCCAGGGGGGTTCCCAGGATACTTTCGGGGTTCTGCCAAACTCTCCGGTGCACCAGACCAGGGTACTGTCGAGGAGGCCGCGGTCGCTCAGGTCGGCCAGCAGCGTCGCGAGTCCCTGGTCCAGCCAGGGGCATTGCCGTTTCATGGTAGCGAAATGGTTTCCGTGCGTATCCCACCCGCCCGGGAAGCTGATCGTGACGTAGGGAACCCCTGCCTCGACCAGACGACGCGCCGCAAGGCATTCCTGCCCGAACGTATTCCGGCCGTAGCGATCGCGAAGGGCGGTCGGTTCGTTGCTGAGATCGAACACTTCCCGCCCTTTTCCGAGGATCAGCCCATAGGCATTTTGGCGAGCTTCTTCGGCGGCAGCCATTTCCGGGCTGTCGGCCATGCCGTAGCCCATGAGATTGACCTTGTCGACCAATTCGCGTCGGGCTCTCTGGCGCCTGTCGTCGATCCCCTTGTTGATGATGCCCTGTACCTCGAAGCGATCCGCGTTGGGATCGCCGCCGGTGGCGAAGGGTTTGTAGGCGGGGCCGAGGAACCCTTCTTCAGAGAAGCGGCCGGCAGCCTGAAGCATCACGATGTTCGGCGGCAGGAGGCCCTTGTACTCATCCTTCTTGAAGTAGGTGAAGATGGAACCCACGCTCGGGAAGGACAAGCGCCCGCCGGGCTGGTGCCCGGTCTGCATCAGATAGGCCGCCGTCTCGTGACCGTTGTTTCCGTGGGTCATGCTGCGGATCAGGGAATACTTGTCCATCTGCTTCGCCAGCTGAGGGAAAAGCGTGCCGATCTGGATGCCATCGATGTTGGTGGGGATGCTCCGATCGAGTTCGCCGAGGTAATCGTAACCCGTGCCAGTCTTCGGATCCCAGGTGTCGTTGTGCGACATGCCACCCCACAGGAAAACCTGGATCACCGACTTGATCTTGCCCTTGTTTTTTGCCTTGGTTCTCGCCGCTTCGTCGCGGGCGGCTTTTTCGATGGCGGCCGGATCGGGCTTCTTGGCTTCTTCCGCGAAGGCACCCGAGCCCAGACTGCCCGCAGCGATTGCGCCCGCCGCACCGATGGCACCGCGACGCATGGACTCTCGTCTCGTGATCAGATCCTGATCTGTTGGATTGTGGTTTTCACTCATGGCTTCATTGTTGGTTGCTGGTTGATCCTTTCCGAAATCA
>CALDKL010000070.1 GCA_937898895.1 uncultured Verrucomicrobiae bacterium
CGGGGCGTTCTGTTTCAAAGGCCGGGTGCTTCCGCAAATTCGCCCCGCTCATAAACGACATTGGCGCGACCGACGAGGAGGGCATCGACGGATCCGATGAGCTTTGGATCCTTTTTTGCGTAGGGCAAGGTGTGCAGCACATAACGCATCGCGTTGAGCCGGGCGCGCTTCTTGCAGTCGGACTTCACCACAGTCCAGGGAGCGTCGGACGTGTCGGTGTGGAAAAACATGGCCTCTTTGGCGGCGGTGTAATCGTCCCACTTGTCGAGAGAGGCGAGATCGACGGGTGAGAGCTTCCATTGTTTCAGCGGGTGCGACTTTCGCTCTTTGAAACGGCGGCGCTGCTCTTTGCGGCTCACCGAGAACCAGAACTTGATGAGATGGATGCCACTGCGCGTGAGATTGCGTTCGAACTCGGGGGTCTGGCGCATGAATTCGTGGTACTCCTCGTCACGGCAAAATCCCATGACTCGCTCGACCCCGGCCCGATTGTACCAGGATCGGTCGAACATCACGATTTCGCCCTGGGTGGGCAGGTGCTCGATGTAGCGTTGGAAGTACCACTGACCTCGCTCCTGTTCGGTTGGCTTTTCCAGCGCAACGACCCGGGCACCGCGCGGGTTGAGGTGCTCCATGAATCGTTTGATCGCTCCGCCCTTCCCGGCGGCATCGCGCCCCTCGAACAAGATCACAACCCGCTGCCCGGTGGACCGTACCCAGGCCTGAAGTTTCAACAGTTCGACCTGGAGTTTGTACTTTGTGCGCTCATAATTGCGCCGCGACATCAGGTTCTTGTACGGGTAGCCGCCTTCTCGCCAATCTTCAGCGAGGGCGAGGGCGAAGTCGGAGCGGTCGCGTGTCGATGATTTTGCGCGGGAGAGGTGTTTGGCGAAGAGGTTTTTCAGAGCAATGATATCGTCGGGGGAGGCTCCCGAGAGGATCGCTTCGAAGATCTCGCCGAGGGATTCCTTCCCACCCGGAAGGTTGCGCCGCAGGATGTCTTCGATCGCCACGGCCTTTGATTCCCGTGCCGCAGACGTCTCTTCCCCTACCGTGAGCAATTCTGCAGCAGTGCTCCCCGGCGGGCTTGCCTTGACCGAAGCGGAGGGGGACGCGCGGTGGTTTTGTGGCGGTTGTGCCGCAGGCCTGGAGTCGCGCGAGGTGCGGTTTGTGGCAGAGACTCGGGTTTTTCGGGCCATGGATTTACAGTTGAGCGAAAACTATCGTGTCGCGTTCGTCGAGGCAAGTTCCGGAAAAGGGATGCGCGTGGAAAGACAGGATTTGCGGAATCCACGATCCGCAGGAATTCCTGGAAACAGGTTTCCGCTGATTTCGCAGTTTTCTCCCGACTGCATTTGACTTACCATCGTGACCATTCCCCGAGTTCCGTTCGTCGTTTCGGTGAGAGCCGTTCCTGCTCGGCTTCGTGCGCCTGCGTGTGCCCGATGCAGGGAAGGGGATTCTGTTTGCCTTTGTTCTTCGTTACCACCTGTTAGACACACCCCATGACCCCGCGTATTGGCATCGTCGGACTGCTCCTCGAATCGAACACCTTTATCGGAGAAATGACCCGTCGCTCCCATTTCGAATCCGATCTGCTTCTGCGAGGCGGAGAGGTTTCCGAAGCGATGCGTTCGGCTCCTCATGAAGTCGGCGGGTTCTATGAAGAACTCGAGCGCAGCGGCGCGGAGATCGTGCCCGTGTTTCTTGCGAGGGCCCTGCCCTACGGAAGGATCGAGCGGGAGACTTTCGAATCGCTCGTCGAAGAGCTGCTCGCTGGGGTGGCCGCCGCCGGGCCACTCGACGGGATATTGGCCGCCCCCCACGGAGCCACCGTAGCCGAGGGGTATCCGGATGCGGACGGATATTGGCTCGGTCGCCTTCGCGATCTGGTTGGTCCGGAACTGCCCGTGATGACGTCGCTCGACCCTCATGGCAATCTGTCTCCGGCCATGGTGGCCGCCGCCAATGCGATTGTTTCCTATCGGAGCAATCCGCATCTCGATCAGCGCGAGACGGGAGTCCGGGCGGCCCGCCTCCTCCTCCGCACCCTTCGTGGGGAGGTTCGACCCGTGCAGGTCGCCGCCTTCCCACCGATGGCGATCAACATCCGGGTGCAGAACACTTCCGAGGAACCGATGCGCTCGCTCTTTGGCGAAGCGGCCGAGATCGCGGGGAGGGCGGGGATCCTCGACTATTCCATCCTCTTTGGATTTCCCTATGCGGACGTCGCGGAGATGGGCTCCTCGGTTCTCGTCATTGCCGACGGGGATCGTGAGCTGGCACGGGAGACGGCCACGGCCATCGCCCGCCGCATGTGGCAGCGACGGGCGGAGTTCGATCCGATTCAGATCGACGTGAACGAGGCGGTGAGCCTGACAAAACAGCGCACGGACCATCCCGTGGTGCTCCTCGACATGGGCGACAACGTCGGAGGCGGCTCTCCCGCCGATGGGACCGCGATTGCCCTGGAGTCCCTCCGGCAAGGAGCGGGGAGGACCTTTGTCTGCCTTCACGATCCCAAAGCGGTAGCCTCTGCGGTGGCGGCCGGGGAAGGGGGGCGTTTTGAAGCGGAAATCGGAGATCGAAATGCGCCGATTCGAGGTCGTTTTCGGGTGCGCTCGCTCTGCGACGGGGTCTTTCACGAGAGCCAGGCTCGACACGGAGGATTTTCGCGTTTCGATCAGGGCCGCACCGCCGTACTCGAACTCGAGGGCAGCGGGCTCGTCGCGATGGTGACGACCCTGCGGATGGCACCTTTCAGTCTGTCGCAGCTCACCACCCACGGGGTGGCACCCGAGGAATTCGATCTGATTGTCGCGAAGGGAGTGATCGCACCGATGGCAGCCTATGCTCCGATCGCAATGGGAGGATTCATCCACGTCGACACCCCCGGGGTGACGCGCGCGGATATGACAAAACTGACCTACGACCACAGGAGGAGGCCGATGTTTCCTTTCGAGAAGGAGACGGAATGGTCGTTTTGTTAGGTCGCCTATCTCCTGCCTTTTCCTGGCGAGGCGCAGAGAAGCCCGTCCCTGAGGAGCTGCAGGAGCACCTGCACCAAAGGGGGGGGGATGGGTGAAAAGGGGCAGGCCCCGCCTCACAATTTCTCGGGTTCCTGGAGGAGCTCGCCGATGCGCTGGAGAAGGCGACCGGCGGCCCCGCCGTCGAGGATGCGGTGGTCGAAACTGAGCACGAATTGCGACTCCATCCTCGGGATGAACTGGCCCGCTTCTTCGTCCCATTGGGGCACTTTGCGGCCGGCCATGAGCCCGAGGACGAGATTCTGCTCGGGCAGGGGGATCGGGCTCGCCGCAGTGATGCCGAAGGGTCCGACATTCGTGATTGTGGCGATGCCGGTTCCCATCGCGCTCTTGGGCAGACGTCGTTCCCGGGCGAGGTGGACGAGTTCCTCATAGGGGGCCTGCAGATCCGCGAGCGACTTCTCGTCGACCTTGCGGAGCACGGGCACGAGCACTCCGTCATCGGCCTCGACCGCGAAGCCAATGTCGATCGCGTTGGGATGGACGATTTTCGTCCCGATGAGGCGACCCGCTACGGCGGTGTTCTCAGAGAGGGCGATGGCGAGCGCACGCATCGCATAGAGGCTCACTCCGGGTTTCGCGGCGAGCCGTTTTCGATGGGCGAGGACGGCATCCATGATCACCGGGACCGTCACGCTCGCGAGGGGACGAGTCCAGCTGCGTCGCATCGAGTCGGCCACGGCGATGCGCATGGGTGAGGCGTCCGTCATGCGGCTCTGGTCGAGGGCCTGAATGAATTTTTCGAAATCCTCCACCGTGACCCGCCCTCCCGCTCCGCTGCCAGGCAGTCCCGCGAGATCGGCGGAATTCAGGCCAAGCTCCTCCATGCGGTGACGCAGGCGAGGACTGAGGTAGACGCTCGAACGCACTGGCACGGGGAGCCCCCCTTCGACAGTTGGTTTCACCGAGGTGGGAGCCTGTTGGTCGATGACGTCGGACGAAGCGACGGCAAAGTGCAGGTTCGCCTCACTCGCCGGACTCGAGGGCGTGTGCGCGGCGGGCGGGTTGGGGACGATGAGACCCGCCTTCAGGGCATCCTCTTCGCTGGCTTCGATCACAGCGATGGGTGAGCCGACCGGGTAGCTGGTTCCGATCGTGGCGGTGATTTCCGCGATGACGCCAGCGCATGGAGTGGTGACCTCCATCATCGCCTTGTCCGTCTCGACTTCGAAGAGATTCTGATCGGCTCTGACCGTATCACCGGGCGCAACGAGCACCTCGCGGATCGTCGCTTCGGCGATCGATTCGCCGAGTTGGGGCATGCTGATGGGAAAACGGGGCATTGGATTGGGACAATCCGCTCCAAAATCCGCCGGATCGGGGGTTTTTTGGGCGACAAGGTTCGTAATTCCTTCACAGTGGAGAAAAATGAAGGCGCTGCAAGTATCGAAGGACACAAATTCCTACGGAAGCACGCCTGCGGGTGGGTGGTCAGTGGGACTCGGGAGGTGTGACGAGCGGGCGAAAAATCGGACTCTTTTGCTTTTTCTGGTGCTTTGTGCCTGGAGTTCGGCCACCCTGTTTGCGGGTGAGTCGAGGAAGGCGGAGGACTGGCCCAGTCTCACGGATGACGGCGGATGGTGCTGGTTTTCCGATCCCCGAGCGGTGAGTGACAACGGACGGACCTACACTGGTTGGGTCACCGAGCAAGGTTCGGTGCAGGCGGCGGAACTCGTTCACGCCTCCGGCAAGGTGAAGGTCGTCACGCTGCACGAAGGATACGAGCGCGACGATCACGACAACCCCGCCTTTCTCGTTCTCCCGGATGGACGATTGATGGCATTTTACAGTCGGCACGGCGGCGGGCGGAATCCGGGAATCCAGTCGCGGGTCACCTCGCGCGGCGGCGACTTCGCCACCTGGGAACCGGAGATCACCCTGCCGCTGCACGATGAATCGGGCGGACGCGCAGGCATCAGCTATTGCAATCCGTTTCAATTGAGTGACGAGGGCAACGCCATCTATCTGTTCTGGAGGGGAATCTCCTACAAGCCGACGATGGCGAAATCCCTCGATGGAGGAAAAACGTGGTCGTCCGCGCAGCCGCTCTTTTCGCAAGCAGGGCTTCCCGTCGGCAACCGGCCCTACGCGAAATACGCCTCGAATGGTCGGGATCGGATTCACTTTCTTTTCACCGATGGACACCCCCGCAACGAGCCATTCAACAGTGTTTACTACGCCTGCTACCGAGCGGGTGTCTTTTATCGCGCCGATGGCTCGCGCATCTGCGGGGCGGAGGAACTGCCGATGCTCCCGGAGCAGGCGGACCGCATCTACGATGCCCGTGCGACCGGTGCGAGGGCGTGGATCTGGAGCATCGCCTGCGATGAGCAGGATCGCCCCGTGGTGGCCTATACGCGAATTCCGACCGAGACCGATCACCGCTACCACTACGCGCGTTGGGATGGCGGGCGTTGGGTGGACACAGAGATCTGCGGCGGCGGGGGCTGGTTCCCGCAAACGCCGCCAGGCAAGACGGAGACCGAACCGCACTACTCGAGCGGCCTGGTCATCGACTCGACCGATCCCTCGGTGGTCTACCTCACTCGACCGGTGGAGGGAGTGCGCGAAGTCGAGCGCCGGACGACATCCGACGGCGGTCTGACCTGGCGCATGGAAGCGGTGACCCGAGAATCGCGCCACGACAACATCCGCCCGGTGGTCGTCCGGAATCATTCTTCCGATGGTCCGACGGTGCTCTGGCAGAGCCTCACCGGCCGCTACCGTCATTTCACGGACTACCGCTGCTCGATCAAAGCCGCCTTCGTCGCACCGGCGGGGATCGGTGAGCCGGTCGCTTTGCCAGGAAATGGCGATCGCCCCAGATGAGACCATTCCTCAAATCCGTCGGCAACGCATTCCGCTATTTGGCTCTTTCCAATCCGAATCTGAACAAACGCAATGAAATCGACCGGCTTCCTGTTTCTTTCCCTTCCCTTTTGGGGATCTCTCTTCGCAGGCGAACTTCACGTCGCGGTCGGGGGAAATGACGCGAATCCCGGCACAGCCGAGAAACCATTTGCCACTCTGGAGCGGGCTCGCAACGAGATCCGCGCCTTGCGAAAGGCCGGTGCCTCGCCCGAGGGCGGCGGCATCATCGTCTCGTTGCATGCGGGGCGGTACGAACTCGCTACACCGCTGACGCTGGGTGCGGAGGATGCGGGAACAAAGTCCTCTCCGACTCTCTATCGGGCGTGGCCGGGCGACGAGGTGCAGCTTTCCGGCGGAAAGCAGATCGCGAATTGGCAGATCGTGTCGGACCCAACGGAGCTGGTGCGCCTGGATCCGGCGGCGCACGGCCAGGTCTATCGGGCAGACCTGCGTGCTCTCGGCGTGACGGAGTTCGGGCAGATGGGCGGAGGATTCGGGCTGCGCGAGGGACCGGGACTCGAACTGTTTTTCCAGGGGAAACCCATGACCATCTCGCGTTTTCCCAATGAAGGGTTCATTGCCATTACCGGCGTGGAAGGAACCACCGAGGTGAAATGGGGCAATCGCTCAGGAGTGGCCGAGGGTGTCTTCACCTGCGAAAGTGACCGCCTCGGGCGCTGGACGCAGGAGAAGGATGCCCGTGTGCTTGGCTATTGGTTTCACGACTGGGCGGAGCAGCGGCAGAGGATCGAATCCATCGACGTCACGGCGCGTCGGATCACCCTGGCGAAACCCTATCACCACTACGGTTATCGCGCAGGCCAGTGGTTCTACGCCTTCAATCTGCTCTGCGAGATCGACCAGCCCGGCGAATGGTGTCTCGATCGTCAGGCCGGGGTGCTGTATTTCTGGCCCCCTTCGCCCATTGCTTCCGGGAATGCGGTTGTTTCCATTCTCGAAAATCTCATCGTCATGAACGACGCGGCCCATGTCGCGATTCGCGGGCTGGATCTCGAGCACGTACGCGGCACCGCAGTGGTCATCGAAGGTGCCCTGGAAAATCAGATCGCGGGCTGCACCGTGCGCAATGTCGGAGGCTGGGCGGTGAATCTGAAAGGCGAAAAAAGCAGCGTCAGCGGCTGCGAAATCGATGCCACGGGCGATGGCGGAATCAGTCTCGGCGGAGGGGATCGGAGCACCCTCACACCCGCCGGACTTCTCGCGGAAAACAACCACATTCACCACTGGAGCCGCTGGAACCGGATGAACCGTCAGGGGATCGCGCTCAGCGGAGTCGGCAATCGCGCCGCGCACAACCTCCTTCACGACGCGCCGCATACCGCGATCTATTTTCACGGCAATGACCACCTCATCGAGTTCAACGAGATTCACCACGTGTGCAGCGAGTCCAACGACGCGGGGGCCATTTATGCCGGGCGCGACTGGACGATGCGCGGCACGGTCATCCGCCACAATTACCTGCACCACCTCAGCGGCTTCGAGGGTCGGGGCTGCATCGGGATCTATCTCGATGATCTGTTCAGCGGAACGCTCATCTCTGGAAACGTTTTCTACGAGGTGCCTCGTGCCGCCTATATCGGCGGCGGGCGCGACAACCGGATCGAATTCAATCTGTTTGTGGATTGCGATCCCGCCGTGCATGTGGACTCGCGCGGGCTGGGCTGGGCGCACCGCTGGCCGACGGAGTGGATCGCCGAGATACGCGAGAAAAGGACACTGAGTGGCGTCCGCTACGATCAGCCGCCCTTCAGCGAACGCTATCCGGATCTGCCGCGCCTGCTCGAACGGGATCCGGCGGCCCCCTTCGGCAGCGTCATCGCGCACAATCTCCGCGTCGGCGGAACTTGGTCGGAAGTGGACAAGAAGGCCGAGCCCTACGTTACCTTCACCGACAATATCCAGGACCTCGATCCCGGCTTCGTCGATGCGGCGAAGGCCAACTTTCAACTGCGGGAGGATTCGCCCGCGTATCGTCGTGGCTTCAAACCCATTCCAACCGGGGAAATCGGACTGCGGCGCGAAGGGAGGGCGTCAACCGATTCCGGCAAATGACCCCTCAGGAAGGCAGTGCCGAATCCTGCGGTCTTCCGAAAAGACATCCGTTGCTTCCAGGGGCGTTATCGTTTTGCTTCCGCAGTACTCCCGGCTTCTGCAATCCCGGTTTCTGATTTCCCGATCCCCATGAACCGTCGACACTTCTTCACCCAGACCGCACTCGGAGCTGCCACCGCTGCCCAGGCGCAAATCGCAATCCCGGATGTTTCCGAGCCTGCCCCGCTGGTCATCACGCCGCCTGTCGTCATGGCACCGCGCACGGATGGGGTGGAGATCGTCTGGGGCATCGCTCGTCATGCACGCGGCTGGGTGGAGCTGAAACGTGACGGTGAAGTCCGGCGTATCGGCGGAACGGGCTACGGCTTCTCGACACAGGGAGACAAGGCGCTGCGTGTCCGGCTGGAAGGCCTGACCGCAGGGACGAAACACACCTACCGAATCGTGACGGAGGCCATGGACGAGCCTGCGGCCCGCGAAGAGAGTGCCTGGCGTGAATTTCGCACTCTGGATGCGGCTGCGGCGCAGACACGCTTCGCGGTGTGGAATGACACGCACGTCAACAATGCCACCATCAGCCAACTGGATGCGAAGACACCCACCGGAGTCGATTTCCTGCTCTGGAATGGCGACATCTGCAACGACTGGCACAAGGACGAAACTCTCGTGCCCACGCTGCTGCATCCGGCAGGCACGGATTTCACCGCGCAGCGACCGCTGCACTTTGTGTGGGGAAATCACGACTTGCGCGGCGCGTATGGCTATCGCCTGCCGGACTACGTGGCGGCACCGGAGGGTCGGTCATACTACGCCTTTCGCAGCGGCCCGGTCGCATTCGTCTGTCTGAACACGGGTGAGGACAAAGCGGACGATCACCCCAGCTTCAAGGGCCGCGTGGCGTGCGAGCCGCTGCGCCGCGAGCAGGCGGCGTGGTTGCGCAGTCATGTTTTGAAAACACCGGAGCTGCGGGATGCGCCGTATCGAGTGGTGTTCTGCCACATCCCGCTGCGCTGGACGGATGAAAACGTGGAGGGCCGCACCTACGATTCCTTCAGCGGGCGCAGCCGTGATGTATGGCATGACGCACTCGTCGAGTGGGGGGCGCAGCTCATCGTCTCCGGCCACATGCACGAGCACGCATGGATGGAGGGCACGAAAGAGCGACCGTATGCCCAACTCGTCGGCGGCGGACCGAAACCCGAGACGGCAACCTTCATGGAGGGTGAGGCGGATCGCGACCGGCTCCGGTTCATCGTGCGTGATTTGAGCGGTGCGGTGCTGCATCAGCGCGACTTCAATCCGCTCGCGACCATTTGATCATCCCTCTGCCGATTCGATGAGAGCCTTGTTTTTTCTGCCGCTGTTTTTTGGTCTGGT
>CALDKL010000071.1 GCA_937898895.1 uncultured Verrucomicrobiae bacterium
TACCCTGACCCCGATACCCTGACCCCGATACCCTGACCCCGATACCCTGACCCCGGTACCCGCATCCGTCGCACTGCGGCGAGCGCATCGTTCCAGCGGAGTTGGGGATGATCGATCCATTTTCCGTCCTTTCGTTCGCGGATCACCCAGCCCCGTCCGGCTGGCAGGGGACGCGTGATCCGCTTCGCGGCGGCTTCGATCTCGGGCGGTTCGTTTTTCGGATTCATCGGATTCGCGATCCGGTGTTTTGATTCATCGGGCCTCACCCCAACCGCACCTCCAGACTCTCCCGCCACGACTCCTCAAGGAGCATGGTGAACGACATCTGTTCGGCCTCGATGCCCAGCACCAGTTCCCCGGCACGCGTCGCGTTCGCGGCGTGTTCGGTGAGCAGGTCGAAGAGTTTCTGCTTGAAGGCGGTGTCGTCGTTGCCCTTCAAGTGCCCGCCCTTGGTCTCCAGCACGGTGAAGCGGAACTTGCCGTTCTCGGCGGCATGGATGCAGGCGAGGAAATCGGGATAGACGCGGTTCTTCTGCCAGCCTTGGAGACTGTAGGAGGCCTGGTTCACGGCGATACGGTGCCACCAGTGGACGCAATCCTTGCCGTCGAGATACCACGCGGTGTCCTTCTCCAGTTCGTTGAAGTCGCGGCGGAAGACCTTTTCGAAAAGGCTCTTCTCGATCGGATCGCCGTTCTTGCGTTTCAGCAGCGCTTCGTCTTCGGCGAGTTCGATTTCGAGCGTCTCCGCGAGCTTCCAATTGAGCTTGGGATCATTGCTTGTCACCAGACGGAAGACGATCTCCCCGGAGGCGAGCTTTTCACGAAAGAGCGCCTCGCTCGCTTCATGCACCTGCTTCTTGAGGTCGAGCTTCATTTCCCGCAGGAGATCGAGGCGGTTCGTGTAAAGCCGTTCTTCCGTCACGCCGCGCTTTTGGAGGATGTCGAGCGTTTCCCGGAGGATGCGAACGCCCTGCCACGGATTCGGAATCACGTCGAGCAATTGCCGGACAAGAAAGGGAATGTCGAGCCCCTCTTCGGGCATGTCCGGGATCGTCTCCTGAAACAGCTCCTGCGTGACGCCCCCGCCTTCGGCCTTGTTCGCCACATTGATCTTGGCCACGGTTCGGGTCGCCTTGTCGTCTTCGGCCACCTTCAGGCCTTCGCTGCGCAAAAAGCGAAAGGCGTCCCAATCGAGGTGACCGAGGATGTCGCGTTCGTAGTCCAGCTCTCGGAATCCGTCCGGCGTTCCGTCTTCCTGATGCAGGACGCGCGGCAAAAAGATCGGCGGGATGTCGGCGAACCTCGCGCGCCGTGCCAGGGTTTCCTTGCGGGTCGGTTTTTTCGCGCTCGCGCCGCCGGTGAGACGGACCTGTGAGGCCAGATCGGCCATGCCTTCATCCTCCAGCCCCTTGCGCACGCCTTCCACGGCGGTCGTCACATCCTGATCGAAGGTGAAAACATAACATTCGTCGAGCGGAGCTCGCCCGGTCAGCTTCGCTCCCGGCTGCCGCAGGATGCGGCCGATCATCTGGGTGAGCGCCGTGTTCGCCGTCGTCTTCGAGAGAATCGCCAGCACATAGGCGAAAGGGCAATCCCAGCCCTCTTGCAGCGCCGCTTTCGTGATGATGTAGCGCACCTCGCAGGTCGGCAGCCGCAGGTCTTCGTCGCCGAGCGTGTCTTCGTCCGAGGTCTTGATGCGGATCTCCTCCGGTCTCACCCCGAGTTTTTCGAGAAGGTACTCGCGGGCGTCTTCCGCATGGACGAAACCGCTGTCCCGCTGCTCCTTCCCCGTGCGCTCCACGCGGACGAGCATGATCGGGCGGACGTAGCGCCCGTCCGAGGCCTGGAGCTTCACCGCTTCGTCCGCGAGTTCCCGCAGCTTTTGATGTGCTTCCGTCAGGGTGTGTTTCCAGCCGCCCTTGTCCTCGTTGATGACGTTGATCGGCAGCTTGATCATTTCCTCATCCTTCAACGCCGTCCCAGTCACCGAGACGAGCACGTTGCAGGCGTGACGTCCGCCCGCGTTCGGGGTGGCGGAGAGCTCGAGGATGAAGCGGGGGTTGAAGCCGTTCAGTGTTTCCCGCGTCGTGGCGGAATAGGCCTTGTGCCCCTCGTCGACCACCACGACCGGCCGCACCAGTCGCAGCACGTTCCCGAGGCTGTGCTTCACGCAGACGGTGCCGGGGACGATGCCATCGGCCCAGCCCATGTCGGCGAGATCGTTCTCGTCGAGGTTCGGCACTTCCGCGAGCAGGGCCGCGCTGGCGACGCTGTCGTCTTCGATCGGGAAAAAGCTAGTGAAGCGCCCGCTGTCGCGGAACATCCGCAGCGTTTCCTTCGACTGGCGGCCGGCACTCGGCAGCATCAGCAACATCACGCAGAGGTGACCGGCCACGTCCTGCCGGGTGAACGCGTCGCCCT
>CALDKL010000072.1 GCA_937898895.1 uncultured Verrucomicrobiae bacterium
CGGTCCGGATTTCCCTTGGACGGTATGTTCTCATACAGCCCGGCGGGAAATCCAGGCCGCGCCTTGCGGGAACGGGCCCTCTCGGCGACTCGCGACGTAGAGATATGAGAATTGCAGGCTAGCGATTCGCCACTTCTTCCCAAGATCACCTTGGTTCGCTTCCGTCGCACCGAGTCCAAAAGAAAGCAGCGTCGCCATTTTCAGAGCAACGCCGCTTTCACCCCTCAAAACAATCTAGAAATGGGTCCGGCAACTCGAAACCGGATCGTCCAAAAGTAGTGGATGGGGTCCTCCCTGTCAATGAAATTTCTATAATTTCTATATTATTGAAATTCACTTTGCCCATTTTTCTCGATTCATCCGCTTCCGGAAGATTTTTTTCGGAATTATCCCTGACTCGTTGCATACTCTTCCTCTGCCGTTCGTCGGGTGGGAAGAAGCCAGATACTTCCGCCCCCCCTCAACCTTCATTCCCATGAACAACGAAATCGCCCTGCTCACCCAATTCCTCGAGAGCCTGGAGCCCGAGGTTTCCGCCCACGCTGCCTCCCCCCTCACATCGGAACAGATCGAACGGATTCAACGCTTTGCCGTTGGAAAACTCGGCCCGACGGAACGCCAGGAACTCCTCCCCAGCATCCTGGAAAATGAAACCGCCATTCACACCTTGGTGAAAGTTCTGAGATCCCAGGATTGAGATGGTGCCTCTCCACACCCAGCTCCTCCGCCTCTCCGGTCTCGCCGATTCCGCACCGGCGCTGGAAAGGCACCTCGAGGCCTGGATCGAAGGAAACTCGCCCGGACAATTGATCTCGCTTATCGACGCGGGCGCACTCTCCCTCCTGCGGGCGGCCATTGCCGAAGCGGGTGGCTGCGAGGGAACGGTTTGGCTGATCGACCGCAAGGCAGAGGAACTCGTCGCCTGCTACAACTCGGGAGAGGAGGCGGATCAGCTCGTTGGTTTCCGGCAACCGGTCGGACAGGGCATCATCTCGATGGTGTTTGCGCAGCAGCAGCCCTATTGCGAAAACCACATCGCCGCCAGTGTCGGGCATGACGACACGCTGGATCGGAAGATTTCAAAACACACCACCGCAATGATCGCGGTTCCCTTCTATTTTGGATTCAGTCTGCGCGGGGTCGTCTCCTGTGTCCAACTCGCCGAAGCTCCCCGCTCCCGCGAGGGTTTCCGCTCGGGCGACGTGGAAACGCTGGCGCGGGCCGTGACCCTGGTCGAGCGGCTCATCGACGGCACCCTGCTCACCTCTCTCCTTGGCCTCGGCGATGGGGTTTGAACTCGCGAATTCCTGGCCCGATCTGGAACTTGCCCGCCGCGCCCTCGCGGAAGGGGACGGCTGCGGCATCAAGGTGGCCATCATCGACTCGGGCGTCGATACGACCCATCCTGCCCTCTCCGGCCTGACGCTCGCCGACGACGTCACCGTCTCTTGCGACGGCATCAACTTGCGCATCGAGGAGGGAATCGGACGCGATGTCTACGGCCATGGCACCGCCATCGCCAGCCTCCTGAGAGAAACGGCCGCCTCAGTCTCCATCGGAAGCTTTCGCGCCCTCGACAGCACCAATCACTCCCGCAGCTTTGTCATCGCCGAATGCGTCAATCAGGCCATCGCCAGAGGCTACCGTGTCGTGAACTGCAGCTTCGGCTGCCGGGGACTTCCCCGGTATGTGATGGACTACAAGGAATGGGTCGATCAGGCCTACCTCCAGGGCACTCAAATTGTCGCGGCTTGCAGCAATGTCGATGTCGCCATCCGCGAATGGCCCGCCTACTTCCCCAGCGTCATCAGTGTGCGTGGGATCGACTGTCCTGCGGGCGTTTTCTACCATGAGCCCGGAAGAATGGTGTCCTTCCTCGCCCGCGGCGAGCGCGTCGAAGTTCCCTGGCTCAACGGCGCGATGAAAATCGAGACGGGCAGCAGCTACGCGGCACCGATCCTCTCCGGGATGATTGCCCGGCTTTTGTCATCACTGCCGGATCTGCCCACGGCAGCGGTGAAACCGCTTCTCGCGCAGCTGGCCCGTCCGTGGCCCGCAGGGGTCTGAATCCATCGACGCTTCGTTCTGATTCTGACAAATTAAGTAGACGATTTCAATTTTGATATTATAATTTTTGTGATATTAACAATTTGTATCTCTTGAATACCCGTTTACCAGGCAATTTGGCAGAAATCTTTCCTCTGCGCTTCCGCCTGCGTGAAGCAATGCGATTCTTTCGCGTGAATGGCTCTGTCATTGCCGAAAAGGTGAAGACCGGGCAGCGCTACTCTCTCCGGCCCTGGCAATACGAGGTGATGGCTCGCTTCGACGGAAAGAGGAACTTTGAGGAAGCCGCCCGGGATGTCTACCGCTTGCGTCCCGGTGCCTTCACCGCGAACGGTTTGCTCAATTTCTACAACTGGCTCTATTCGGAGAATCTCATTCTCTGTGAATGCGAGTCGATCTTTGAACTGGTCCTAGGCAACGCCGACGGTGCCGAGGAGGTGGACGTCGACGACGAAACTCGCGCCCCCGTTTTGTCCACCTTTGCCAACCGACTCCTGCGCGACTCGACAACGCGCCGGGTTCTCGCGCTTTCTGCCATCATCGTGCTCTCCCTGAGCGTCATTCGGATCGTCCAGGTGGCGGCACCCATCTTTGAGCCGCCCGTGGATCGGCTCATCGCCGAAGTCGGCGCGATGATGGATGCACCCGCTCCTGCCGTCTCCGTGGCGGTTTCGGAACGAAGCGCCTCCGACACATCGGTGGAAGAAGTCTCCCTCGCCTCCCGAATCGAAACCGGAGCCAACTCCTCCCCTGGCCCGCGCATCGACGAGCCCGCCCCACCCCGGCACGATGCAGGAGAACCCCCGCGTCCATCGGATGCCCCTGCTCCGACGTCAGCGGGTTTGGAACAGAGGAGTCCTTCCGGAGATCGGGCCATCCCGGACCCCCCGCGCATCGAATGGCTTCGCGTACAACTCGAGCAATGCCGCATCCGGCGCGATGAATTCTACCTGCAGAACGATGAGGAAGGATATCGGCGGGAGGTACACCGCATGACCAACCTCGCCCGCGAAATCGGCGACATCGAAAAAGCGCCGTAATCCGCCCGCCTCAGTCCCAACGACGGGCTCCGGCCAGCGCCCCTGATTCGAGGCTCGCCCGCGCCAACGAGATCGGTATTTCACGGCGCTCGCGATTGCGAAAGACGCTCACCGAATCGTATCCGGCCAACTGCAGTGCTCGAAGCGCCTCGAAAAATCCGTCCCCTACCCGCGTCGGAATATGGGAATCCGACCCGATCACCACCGGAATCCCCCGCTCTCCCATCATCGCGAGCATTTCCGGCCCGGGATTCATTTCGGGATACGATTTGCTCAGGCCCGACGTGTTGATCTCCATCGCCACACCCGTCGCTGCGATGCGATCAAGTGCCTTTTCAATCCAAGGGCGGATCCGCTCGAAATCCCAATCCGACGGGCTTGCGTTCTTGACCAGGTCGGGATGGGCCAGACAGTCGAAAAGGCCCAACTCCGCCGACTCGGCGAGGTGCTCGAAATACTGCTTCTGGAAAGCGAGGGGATCGCCGCGCCAGTATCGATCCATGTATTCCCCGAGATGCCAGTGGACCGAACCGAGGATGTAATGAAAATCGGCCCGGTCGTGCAGTTCTCGCAACCAGTCCTCCATCCCCGGAAAAAAATCACTCTCGAGCCCGAGGAGCACTTCGAATCCTTCGGGAGCGGCATCCCTCGCCTCGCCGACCATCGCCACGTATTCCTCGAATTGATCCGGGCTCATCCGCACGCGGCCAGAGAACCCGTTCGGCATCGGACTGTGACAAGTCATGATGATGCCGGCAAAGCCGTTAGCGACGCCCTCCTCCATGTAGCGTACCGGATGCCCTTCCGCGTGTTTGCAGAGAGGCGTGTGCATGTGGCTGTCGAAGAAAATCGGGGAATTCACGGGAAAGGAAGGAGTTGCCGGAAGGTGCCTCATTCTACCCTCTGATCCAACCCGTATTTTCCCTCATTTGGCAGCGAAAGCGGCCTCCAGCGATCTCGCATTTTCACGGAGATGGGCCGGATTGATCGTGCCGATGATCGCCGAGGTCGTCGCGGGATGGGAGAACACAAAACGAAAGGCACTCTCCACGGGATCCTCCGCAGCGGACTCCCCGCCGAACCAACCGCTCCCGAGTGCCTTTTTCAGGAAGACGCTCGTCCCCTGCTTCGCCGCCGCATCGAGCACGGCCTCTTCCTCGCGATGCCACGGGCTGTAGGCCACCATCACCGCGTCGAGACCGAGTTCGACGGCTCGCAGGCCTCCTTCGACGGTCTTCGTCGAGATCCCGATGGCTCGGATCTTTCCCGCATCCCGAGCCTTCGCGAGAGCCTCGAGCGCTCCGGATTCATCGAGTATGGCCAGGTCGTTCCCGTCGGAATGGAGAAGGAGACACTCAACCCGGTCCGTTCGAAGGCGAGAGAGGGTACGGTCAAGGCTCGCAGAGATCGCGGCAGAGGAGAAATCATACTGCGAATGATCCCCGAGAAATTCCTCTCCCGCCTTCGACACGATCACCCATTCGTCCCTGCGCGAGCCGAGGAGAGCCCCGATGCGCTCCTCGCTCGTGCCATAGGCCGGTGCCGTATCGATCAGATTGACCCCTTCCTCTCTTGCCAGATCGAGCAGGGCGACGATGTCGTGATCGGAAGGCAATTCGAAAGACGTCGGATATTTCACATTCCGATTTCTTCCGAATTTCACCGTGCCGAGCCCGAGAGCCGAGACGGTGAGGCCGGTGCCGTGCAGGGTGTTTTGGAGCATGGGCGATCACGTTCGGTTCGTTGGCCACGGAGTCAAGGGGGACCGGTGCCCCCTCTGCGCGTCTGCGCCCTTGCCGGAGGCTTCGTGAGACTGCTACCGTTGATCGATATGCGCACCTTTCCCACCATCCTTCTGCTCCTCCTCTCGCTTGTCGCCGGTCTCGGCGCGGCGGAGGTACCCCTTGCCGCGACCCAATTCCCCGACCTCGCCTCCCTTCCCGACCGCACCGAAGAGTTTCGAAAGCGCCTTGCCGAAAACCAGGGTACCCTTCTCCTCGAACCCGGGGTCCACCGCATCACCGGCACCCTCGAAATCCTCCTCGGCAGCAAACACAGCGCATCCGTGCGGGCCGTCTCCGGCAGCGCGACGCTGATCATGGACGGGCCGGGTCCCGCCCTGCGCCTCGTCGGCTCACACGAAGGATCTGCCTCACCGCAATCCTTTCTCCCGGCGACCTTTCACGAGCGCATGCCGATCATCGAGGGAATCGAGATCCTCGGAAATCACCCCGAAGCCGATGGAATCGAACTTGTCCGCACCTTTGAAGCCGTCCTCTCGAAGGTCGCGGTACGGTGGTGCCGCACGGGCATCCGCCTCTTCGAACGAAATCGCAACGTCATCCTCAGCGATCTCCATCTCTACGAGAATCGTGGCATCGGACTCCACCTCGACGACGTCAATCTGCACCAGATCAATGTCTCGAATTCGCATATCAGTTACAACCGGGGTGGTGGCATCGTCGTCCGCGACGGAAACGTTCGGAATCTCCAGATCACCGGGTGCGACATCGAAGCCAACATGCCCAACGACGACACCCCCACGGAAACGGCGAACATCCTCCTCGACGTGTCCGGTTCGGCAGACGACAAGACCCGCTCCATCTGCGAAGTCGCCATCACCGGATGCACCATCCAGCACAGCTCGAACTACTCTGGCAAAAATTACCGGGAAATCGCACCCGGCGGGGCCAACATCCGCATTCTCGGCAAGGAGATCTACCCCATTGACTCGATCGCCATCACCGGAAACACCCTCAGCGACACCACCGTCAATCTCGACCTGCGCGACTGCACCGACATCACCCTGACCGGCAACACCTGTTTTGCCCCCAATCCCGACAATCTCCACATCACCAGGGGAAAACGGATTCTCGTCGATGGAAACACCTTCAACCCCAGGGAGTTCGAAAGGCCGGGAAGGATTGTATTTGATCAATGTCAGGATTGCCTCTTCACCAACAACACCCTGCGGTCTCTCCTCGCCGAAGACGGGAGCGTCGTCGTAAAAGGGTCGGCTCGCCTGGCACTGCACGGGAACCTTCTCACCGAATCGAAGAGCGGCGTCCGCGTCGAGAACTCAAAGGACATCGCGGTGAAGGACTGGCTCGTCTCCGGGCTGCCCGAAGGCGCTGCCCTGGTGACAAAGGATGCTCCGTCGGAGCGAATCCATGAGGATGGCAACCTCCGGACACCGTGAAGCCGCCCACACCGACGCTCAATTCAAACCCTGGGGCCCCTCCGCCGCGGGACCGGTCCCGGGAACAAAGGCGAGATTCAGCCCCCATTCCGCCCTCGTCGCCGTATCGAGGATGAGCTGGCAGAGCGAGTGCACGATTTGTTCGTTCAGAACCATCTCGATCCCTTGCCCTTGCTCGGGATGGAGGCACAGGAGTGCCTCGCTCTGCGGTCCCGGTTTCACCCCGATGCTAAACAGGAGAATGGGGGATTCGCCGAGCGGCAGATACGTGCTTTCCTGGTATTGTGTCTTGAAATCCGCCTGTGAGACGACTTCCTGATGTTTGATCTCCTGCTTCGCTGCTTCGGCGAGAGGATCGGAGTGTGGCACCGCCGGAGCCACTCCCGGTGCGGAAGCCCGGTTCGCGAGCAGTTGCGTCAGCGTATGCCAAAGCATCGCGGTGTAACGGCGCGTCATCCAAAACCGGAACTCCTGGCGTGCCTTCGTATTCACGCGAAAGAGCAAACGATCTTCCACCGCCACGTAGGTAAGCTGCATCTGGTGCATCTGACTCATCCCCGCAATCGTCGCCCCTCTCTCCACCGCGTCAAGCCTCCTCATCGATTCGGAAGATCCCGGAAGGATCGAGTTCGCCATGCCCCAATTCCTCCACAAATCGCTCCCCGACCTGACCACCCGAAGCGGGAGCGCTCAGCCACTGGTCGCCCTTCCGGCGAATGCGCTCCGCAAGAGCGAGCGTCTCGGCATCGCCGGTCGTGCCAAAATCGATCACCACTGTGCCCGCCGCGAGGACCGGCTCGAT
>CALDKL010000073.1 GCA_937898895.1 uncultured Verrucomicrobiae bacterium
GGGCCGGGCGAGACGGCATCCTTCGGGGAGTATCCACCTGACTTCTTCGACTTCATCGTCATCGACGAGTGCCATCGTGGCGGGGCGAATGATGAAAGCTCGTGGCGCGGCATTCTGGAATACTTCGCGCCTGCGGTGCAGCTCGGTCTCACCGCCACGCCGAAGCGCAGGGACAACGTGGACACCTACGCCTACTTCGGCGAGCCGGTGTTCATCTACTCGCTGAAGGACGGGATCAATGACGGCTTCCTCACGCCCTTCCGTGTGAGGCAGATCCAGACGACGATGGATTCCTACACCTTCACCTCTGATGACACGGTGGTGGAAGGGGAAATCGAAGTCGGCAAGGTTTACGAAGAGGCGGACTTCAACCGGAACATCGAAATCAAAGAGCGGGAGCGCAAGCGGGTGGAGATTTTCATGGGCATGATCGATCAAAGCGAGAAGACGCTGGTGTTCTGCGCCACGCAGACGCACGCGCTGTTTGTGCGCGACTGCATCAATCAGCTCGCCACAAGCAAGGACCCGGACTACTGCCACCGCGTCACGGCGGATGACGGCGCACTGGGGGAGAAGCACCTGAGGGATTTCCAGGACAACGAGAAAAGCATCCCGACCATCCTCACCACCTCGCAGAAACTCTCGACCGGCGTGGATGCCCGCAACGTGCGCCACATCGTGCTGATGCGCCCGGTGAACTCGATGATCGAGTTCAAGCAGATCATCGGGCGCGGCACCCGGCTCCACGACGGCAAGGACTACTTCACGATCCACGACTTCGTGAAGGCGCACCTGCATTTCGCCGATCCCGAGTGGGACGGCGAGCCGGTGGAGCCGGAAGTCTGCAAAAAGTGCGGATGCCAACCGTGTGAGTGTGTGACTCCGCCTCCGCCGCCGTGCCCGACCTGCGGCCAAAGCCCCTGCGAATGCCCGAAGGAGAAATGCCCGGTCTGCGGCAAGGGGGCCTGTATTTGCAAAAAGCGCCCCAAGGTGAAAGTGAAGCTGGCCGATGGCAAAGAACGGAAGATTCAGCACATGGCCGCCACCTCCTTCTGGCATCCCGATGGCACGCCGATGAGCGCGCAGGAGTTCATGGAATCGCTCTACGGCAAGCTGCCGGAGTTTTTCAAAGACGAGGACGAGCTGCGGGCACTGTGGAGTTTTCCGGAAACCCGCAGGCAACTGCTGGAAAGTCTCGCCGAGCAGGGATTCGGTGCGGATCAGCTCGCGGAGATGCAGCAGATCATCGACGCGGAACAATCCGACATTTTTGATGTGCTCTCCTACGTCGCCTACGCCTCGCCGCCGATCACACGCGAGGAGAGGGCGGAGCAAGCGAGGCAGCGTATGGACGGCCAATTCACTCCGAAACAACAAGCCTTCCTCGATTTCGTCCTCGCCCACTACATCCGCCTCGGCGTGGACGAGTTGGACACGACAAAACTCGCGCCGCTGCTCCGCCTGCGATACCACGACTCCATCCCCGATGCGGTGGCCGATCTGGGAGAGCCGACGAGCATCGCGGAAGTCTTCCACAGCTTTCAGCCGCTCCTTTACAAACAGGTGGCGTGAAGGGGCGGTTTCCCTCGCGGCGAAGGTGTCGGGCATCGAAAGCGTCACGCCCAACCCCGATGGAGGTGGCTGCGCAAGAATCACGGTTGCGTTGCGATTCGATACTCGACCGGGGTGGAGCCAAACCTGCGCTTGAAATGCTGGCCGAAGCGCGAGACGTCGCGATAGCCGACACGCCTGGCGATGCGGAACCACACGGCCTCGACATGGCTGCGCGCGGCATCCTCGGCAGCGACGGGGTCGCCGAGCGTGATCGTTTCGACGAGGTGCTCGTGCTCGTCGCCGAGAAAACGAGCGTCAGGGAAGCATTCGTCGAAGGCCCGGCGATGGAAGGCGCTCTGCGCGCACCAGATGCTCCGCCATGCGGACAGCAACTCCGGCACATCGGCGAGGGCGATGATGCCGGAGTGCAGTTCTTCGTCCGCAGCACGGAATGCCGGATAATCGCGTTTCCGGGTGGCGGCACTGAGGTGTTTGAGTTTGAACTCGATCAAAACTTGGAGTTTGAGTCAACGCGCACAGCAGCGTGAATATGCCAATTCGACCATCCTTCTCGGAACCATGACTAGCCCGCATTTCTCATACCCCTCGTCGCGA
>CALDKL010000074.1 GCA_937898895.1 uncultured Verrucomicrobiae bacterium
GTCTAAATATCAACGGGTTACAAATTGGCACTAAACTGCACAATATTCTCATGCTCGGCAGCCCTGGGACGGGCAAGTCCATGCTCGCCAAGCGTCTCGCAACGATCCTTCCGGCCATGACCGAGACCGAGGCCATCGAGACGACGAAGATCCATAGTGTCGCCGGCCTCGTGGACGGAAAGGTCAGCTTCCTCGCAACGCGACCGTTCCGGTCTCCCCACCACACCATTTCCGATGTCGGTTTGTTAGGTGGCAGCAGCATGCCGTCACCCGGAGAGGTCAGTCTCGCCCACAACGGCATCCTCTTTCTCGACGAGTTGCCCGAATTTCGCCGCTCCACTCTCGAGGTGCTGCGACAGCCTCTCGAGGACGGGCAGGTCACCATCTCGCGGGCGGCGGGCAAATTCACCTTTCCGAGCCGATTCAGTCTCGTCGCGGCAATGAATCCCTGCCCCTGTGGCTATCTCGGTGATTCCACCCGCGAGTGCCGTTGTGCCCCGCCCCAGATCGAGAAATATCGGCAACGCATCAGTGGTCCGCTCCTCGACCGGATCGACCTCCATGTCGATGTGCCCGCCGTCGATTACCGGGAGCTGCGCGCGGAGAGCGGAGGAGAATCCTCGGCCCAGATTCGCGAGCGGGTCGAAGAGGCTCGCCAGGTGCAGCTCGAACGTTTTGTTTCCCATCCCGGAGTGCTCTGCAATGCCGACATGGGCAGTCGTCTCGTTGCCGAATTTTGCGCCCTCGATGCCCGCAGCGAGCGCACTCTCGAACAGGCAATGGAAACCCTCCATTTCAGTGCCCGAGCCCACGACCGGATTCTCAAAGTCGCACGAACGCTCGCCGATCTCGAGGGTTCGCGCGACATCCGCGAGGTCCATCTCCTCGAGGCGATCCAATACCGGACCCTCGACCGGAATCTTTGGAGGTGATTTCCGAGAATCCTCCCCTTCCGCTCGGTTTCTCCTGAGGTAGTAGTGGTTCCTCTGCAGCCCGTCGGGAAAGCCAGCGTTCGTCTCGCCACGAAAGGCAATGAGAAGCGCGGGTTTGATTCACGGGCTCTCGGTCTGACGAACCTTCAATCGGAAGAAGCGTGGATCGTCGTTGTCGGTGGGCATGGGCAGGTGAATCCGGAGCCATTCGGCCTGTGGCTCGGTTCGCGTGATTTCCCAAGGGAGTTCCGGATGATCCCTCCAGGAAACAAGATCTCCGGACGCTTCGAGCATCCATTCCAGATCGCGAGGAAAGAGGCTTCGGGGAAATTCAATTCCGTCCTGCCCCGCCGTCGCTGTCATGCGAAAGCCCCCTTCATGAAAAGGGGTCCGAGCCGGAATGCCCATCGCATACTTCAAGAGATTCGAGACACCGTCTCCGACGAGACTTCCCGTGGGGCCACCGCGCAGCGTATCGTTGCGTTCTTCCTCGGAAAGGTTTGCGAACTGCCATTCGTCGAAACGGCTCGGCGGCCCCTCGAACGCACCAATGTCATTTCGCCGCAAGAGCCGGATGCCCGTGAAGTCTTCGGCGGGAGAGAGTTCCGCTCCCGCATCGATCAGGGGGCTTCCGGGCTGTGGGCGATAGTCGATCCATTGCGGATCCTCACAGGAAAAGCTGTTGGCGTCGAACCCCATTGCCTGCCAGGTGGCCAGGGAGTGGTTGCTGGCGGAATTCCCGTCATCGTACGAATAGACGAGGCCATTGGCCCCCAAAAGATAGGCGTTGTGGGAGAGATCAAGATCGTCCGTCTGGCGCAGCAGACTGAAGAAATGAGCCAAAACAGGTGTTTTTGGCAGGATCACCACATTGTTTCGAAAGACAAGCGTGAGAGGAGCGTCCCGAACAAAGAACGCCGCCTCGAGGACTCCACCCTGGATGCTTGTGATTCCGGAACCGTCGAAGACACATCCCTGAAGGTCCAGGGTTCCGGAAACGCGATTGGCCGTCAGCATTCCGGCGAGCCGGAAGAGACTGTTCCGCGCCGTCACCGTCGTTCCGGCCAGGGAAGTGAGCGTGCCGAGGACACGGCTGCGCTCCAGAAGAACGTCGCCAGCGAATGCGACGATCCCTACTGTGGAATTCGAAATGACGACGTCCTTTACCGCACTGCCCGATACGGGGCCCGCTCCGAAGTCACAGTCGATGAACTCGAAGCGGGCGAACTGCTTCAGTTCCCCGGGTGCTCCCATATTGTGTGAGTAAAAGAGCGGATAGTAGGAGGTCATCGTGCCCTCGGTAGAGCCAATCTTCCCCGCATTGGCCCGAGATCGGCAGCGATGGAATCGATGGATGATTCCCAGGTCCAACGGACGGTGGTTGTACGAAACAAAGAGCGTTTGCCCCCCCGCCCAGGTATAGGGCGATCCTTGCTCGCACTGCACATCCTCAAGGAGAAGGTCGTCGCCGAAGTCACCCTGGACAATGCCGACGTTGTGTTTGGATCCGTAGTAGAAGTAACAATGGGAGACTTGGGTTTTCCCAGGGGCAGCGGTAAAGCTGAGGCAATAGGCTCCGATTGCATCGTTGTCGGCGGCTCCGGCGAGGCAGGTCTTCCCGGCTCGGAGATCCCGCACATGCAGGTTGGGTGCCCCGAGGGCGACCGCAGCGCCTTTCGCGATTCTGTGGCTGCGTTCATAGCGTTTTCCGTCCGTCCGCGGATCGGTGCTTCCAAACGGATGCAAATAGAGCCGCACACCGTCCGTCCAGAAGGAACCCGGTGTCGTGCTGAGCGAGGCGGAGACCGCCGCGAGATTGGTTCCGGTCGGGTGATGGAGGAACTTGTCATCCTCCCAGACGACGATATCGGCTTCCGTATCGCTGGTCGAATAGACGTTCGGCAGATCGGTGGATTCCCATCGGTTGCCGGGGAGGCTTCGGTGGCTCTTCAGGTCGATCCACTCGTTGCCTTCGGCGGCCCGAAGATTGAGCCCTTCCGTGGCGAGGTGGAGGGCTTTGCCCTTTGCATCGAGGGACGCTCCGCCCGTGTCGATGATGAGGGTGTCGCCCTCTTCCCACGAGTCTGCCGGAAAAAGACCGGTGTGGAGGCTCTCTTCGTTGATCTTGTCGAGGGACGCCCAGGCGCGGTCAGGTGCGGTGCCGTCATTGGCGTCGTTGCCAGTCTCGGGATTGCAATACCAGGTCCGTTTTGTTTCGGGTTCGAGAAGGTCAGCCGGATAGGTCACGTCGGAAAAGTCGGAGTTGTCGAATCGATAGGCGGCGGGGGCCCCGAGGCGGCACCGAATGCCGGAATTGCTTGTGTTCACACCGAAGTCGAGCCCGCCGATGGAAGAAACGCCAAGGGTGCCATGATCGAAGCCCGTCCACGATTGCATGGGCTCACCCGGGAACTTGGCATAGAATCTCACCGAACCGACCCCGCCTGCGTCGTGCGCCACGGCAATCCCGAGAAAAATCCACCGGTTCAAAACGCTCCTCGGGAAAGGTGTCTTTGTCAGGTATTCGACTCCTGCGGCGAGGCCATTGTGTTCAACCGAGATGGTCGGTCCCGAATCGCCCGTCGGAGCGGTCACGGCGAGCAGTCGCGCATTGTGGTCCTGCAAGCTCTTAAAGAAGTACCATCCACAAATGAAGACGCGGATTCCCTGTTCGGGCGGAAATCGGACCGAAGCGAGTGGTGTCAGGGCATCGGTGCGGAGATCAGCACTGGAGGCGACCGTCCCCGGCAGACGCGGGCCACCCGCACGCTGGTGAAAGACTCCCCGGACCAGCGAAAAGTTCGCACCTGGATTGGCCTGGTCGAGGTGTCCGCTGGTGGCGAAAGTCTCGCGGAACAAGAGGTGCATTTCAGCTCTCGCTGTACCGGTCACAAGGAGGAGGCTCGCCAGACAGATGCTGACGAAGCGGCTCAGGATTCTCAGGCTGACGGAGGTCATAGGCAGGACCTCCGGTCGCTACTCGCTGTCGATGGGCCAACAATCGCGGGTCCGCCTGGACGCGAACAACGGAAATGGTGCATTGCAAGAAATCATCGTGACAATTCCCGACGGATCAACCCTGGGTGAGTGGCGCATCGGCGCGGGGGCAGTGGGTTTGTCAGGATCTTTCCAGGTCGCTCCGGAGAGTTCTCCGCCCTTCGGATTCGCGGCGGACTTCGATTCGTGAATCACGAGATTCGCGATACGAATGAACGAGTTGTGAAGAAAAGGATCCCGCGTCGGATGCGGATGAGCACTCCGTTGGCGCGGGGGCAGGCCCGTTTTCAATGCGGCGTCCTGGTTCAGCCCTCCACTCCCGGAAAATTCGTGAGGAAATCCGTCAGGCTTCAATTGCAAAATTGATTTTCCCATCTCCGATTTATGCCGGATCGGTATCGTGATTCTCATGGACCTTCGCCACCTCCGATACTTTCATGCCGTCGCCGAGGAATTGAGTTTTTCCAAAGCGGCTCGAAGGCTTCGCATTGCCCAGCCGGCCCTGAGCCGGGCGGTGCAGGAGTTGGAGGGGGAGATCGGGGTGCTCCTCCTGGATCGGACGCGCCGCGCCATGCGTCTCACTCCGGGCGGGGAGGTGCTCCTGCGAGAGACCGGGGTTCTCTTCGAGCGGATCGACGACATGGTCCGCCGCGTTCGTCGCGCCGCTGCGGGAGAGGAAGGCGAACTGCGTCTGGGCTATATCGGTCCTCCGACGCGAGACTTTCTCGGGGGAATCCTCAAGACCTTCCACCGACGGTATCCTCGTGTCACCATCGTTCTCGAGGAGCGGACGCCGGAGCGGGTTTGGGAAATGGTTTCCAAAGGACGTCTTTCCGTCGGACTGACGCGGCCCGTGCTCGCCCATGAATCGTTGGGCCTGCAGAGTCGGTTGCTTTGTCAGGAAACGCTCTGTGCCGCCGTCACGAACGATCATCCGCTCGCGGGAGCCTCAGCGATTGCCTGGAAGGATCTCGCCGAGGAGCCTGTCGTGATCCTCGCGCGCCGCGAGGGGGCGGGGTCGCACGACACGATTCTCGCCGCCTGCGCGGCGGCGGGATTCGCTCCGAAGATCGCCCATTCTCCCAGTGTCATCGGCACGATTCTGCGCTACGTGGAAGCCGGTTCCGGCATCGGGATCGTGCCCGAGAGCGTCACGCCCGAAACACCCGAGGTGAAGCTGATTCCGCTCACTCCGACGGTGACGCTGCCGGTGGTGATGGTTTGGTCGCACCAAGGTGACGACCCGGCCGTGACGGCTTTTCGCGGAATCGTGGAGGAGTGGTTGGAGGGGCGAGAGGGGAACTGAACCGGATCGCGGAGTCCTCCGGAAGTCCTCACTCAACTCCCCACGCCGACATGACGACGGTCCTGATCCACTCTTTCACCTTGGCCTGTTCGAAATCGGCGAAGGAATGTCCCGTTTTGGCCATTTCGCTCGAGACGGTGGTGGCCCGGCGGCTCTTGAAGTCCTTGCCCACACCCTCGGAATTCGCGGCATTCGGGCTTGTTTCGCCCCAGCAGATGTAGGCGAACTTGCCCTCGAGCGAGGGGTAGTTGCCCTTCTCTGAGGCGTATCCGCCGCCGCCGTCGGCGATCACAAACGCACCGAAATAATCCGCGAGCGCACCCTTCTTGTCGCGCACCCGGAGCATCCCGTCGATGCTGTGCCCCCCGTTGCTGAATCCACCGATGAGGCTCCATTCCTTCTTCAGGTTCGGAATCGTCTGAAAAACCCGGTCGAGCATCGCCCGGTGAAATTCCCATACCTTGTCGTATTCGCCGACCATGTTGGCCTGTCCGGGATTGTTGGCTCCTTTGGGATACGGCAGCCCCGCGAGAACGAACGGACCTTCGGGCACAAAAGCGCCATTCGGCTGATTGCCACCCTCGCCGCCCCCGAGCCAGACGACGAGACCGAAGGGTTTTGTTGGCTCGTAATTGGTTGGCAGGCGCACCTGGCAGGCGGCCGTCTGGTCGGCGCGGTCCCTGGAGAGTTCGGGAAACTCGAGTCGAATCGTGGAGCCGGGTTTCACCTCGCCCGCTGTCGTTGGCAAGGGCGTGGATGGGGGCGCGGAAGCGGGGGCGGCAGGTTTCCACGAACGGAGAAAAGCCTGGTCCTCCGGGGAAAACAGCGTGATGGCGAGGGAGTAGTCCTTTCCGTCGGAGCGCCGGATCGTGACCTCTCCGCCCTTCACCATGACGACCTCAGCCTCGATCTTTCGCCCGTCGGCGCTGCTGAACTCCCGCGCCGGAACCGTGGAGCCAAGGAGGCAGATCAGAGCCCCGAGGGCGAGGAATCCGTTCGTGTTCATGGAGATAGAAAGGGGTCTATCCAACCGGAACGATTTGGAAAGGTCAAGTCTGCGCGTCACTTTCCTCGCTTGCAATCCGGGAAATTGCGCGGTCATTCCCCGCTCCCCATGTCTGACCCTATCTCCAGCAGCCTGATTCCGCCTTCGCATATCCGGAATATCGCGATCATCGCGCACGTCGATCACGGCAAGACCACCCTCGTCGACCAGATGCTCAGGCATGCCGGTTCGTTTCGCGACAACCAGGTCGTGGAGGAGCGAGCGATGGACTCGATGGATCAGGAGCGCGAGCGCGGCATCACGATCAAGGCAAAGAACACGTCCGTGAAGTGGGGCGATCACATCATCAACATTGTCGATACGCCCGGCCACGCCGATTTCGGCGGAGAGGTTGAGCGAGTCATGAAGATGGTCGATGGTGTCCTTCTCGTCGTCGACGCCTATGAAGGGCCACAGGCACAGACACGCTTCGTGTTGAAAAAAGCCCTCGCTCACGGGCTCTCGCCGATTGTGTTTGTCAACAAGATCGATCGCCCGAATGCCGAGCCGCTCCTGATGCACGACAAGGTGCTCGAACTCTTCCTGGATCTCGACGCGAATGAGGAGCAATTCGGCGCTCCGTTTCTCTACGGCAGTGCCAAGAACGGCTATGCCGGACTCAAGCCGGACGCGGAAATGAAGGACATGGGTCCTCTGTTCGACGCGATCATGGAGCATATTCCCGCGCCTGACGCCGACCCGGAAGGCGAATTCAAGATGCTCGTTTCGAACATCGATTGGTCGGACTACGTGGGCCGCATCGCGATCGGAAAGATCCTCTCCGGCAGCATCGAGGTCGGCCAGACGGTCTGGCGTCTCATCCCCGGGGGCAAGCCGCAGCGGGCGAAGATCAGCAAGGTCTTCGAATACACCGCCCTCGCCACGAACGAGGCGAGCAGCGGAGGGGCCGGGCATATCGTCGGGCTCTCCGGTTTCGAGGATGTCGAGATCGGCGAGACGATTGCGGCGAATGCCGAGTCGGACCCGATCCCCTTTGTCGAGATCGATCCGCCGACCGTGATGATGTCCTTCGCCGTCAATGACGGGCCATACGCCGGCACCGAGGGCACCCGTGTGACTTCGCGCGAGATCCGCGACCGCATCTTCCGCGAGGCGCGCACGAACGTCTCCATCAAGGTCGAAGACACCGACAGCGCGGGCGAGTTCAAGGTCAGTGCCCGTGGGGCGATGCAGGTCGCCGTGGTCGTCGAGTCGATGCGCCGCGAGGGTTTCGAGGTCCTCGTTTCCCGCCCTACGGTCATCAAACGCGAGATCAACGGAAAGCTGCACGAACCGTTCGAGACGCTCTACCTCGAGGTGCCTGATGAGTGTGTCGGTGGCTGCATCCAGTCCGTCGCGAACCGCAAGGGCGTCGTCGAGGTGATGAGCACGCGCAACGGCCGCACCAGCATCGAAGCGACCATCCCGACACGCGGGCTTATCGGTTTTGAATTCGAACTGCTCAATCTCACCAGCGGCGAGGGCATCATGTCGCACTTGTTCAAGGAGTACCGTCCCGATTCCGGCGACATTCGCACCCGCGGCACGGGCACCCTGGTCTCCATGGAAAAGGGCGAGGCAATGACCTACGCCCTCGGAAATATCGAGACACGCGGCAAGCTCTTCGTCGGCCCCGGCGACGTCGTCTACGAGGGCATGATCGTGGGAGAAAATCCCCGAGCCGACGATCTTCCCGTGAATCCGACAAAGGCCAAACACATCACCAATCACCGCGCCGCAGGCAGTGACAAGTCCGAGGCGCTCACCCCGCCGATCCGCTTCTCTCTCGAGCGTGCCATCGAGTACATCGAGCCCGATGAACTCGTCGAGGCGACTCCGAAGAACATTCGCCTGCGCAAACGCATCCTCGACGGAAACGAGCGCAAGCGTCTCGCGAAGAAAGGCTGACTTCCTCAGCCGACTCCACTCGCATCATCCCTTGAGCGAGGCGAGATAGGCGACGAGATCGAGGAATTGTTGTTCGGTCAGGGAGGTGGTGAGTCCCGGAGGCATCAGTGTCGGGATGGTTTCGCGCGAGGCGATTTCCTTCTTTGCGAGCGGCTTGATCCACGGTGTCGCAGTGTCGCGATACCAGACGAGATCGTCGCCCTCGCGTTCGATGTATCCGGTGATGGCGGTCCCGGCTCGTGTCGTGAACGCAATGGCCTGGAAACCTTCCTTGATCTGACGATCCGGCCAGAGGATGGACTCGACGATTTGGTCGAGAGGCATGCCCGCGCCAACGCCGTTCAGGGAGGGGCCGATGACTCCGCCGACATCGCCGATCTGGTGACACGCGGTGCAGGCGAGCTGGGCCATCCGGAAGACTTCCGCCCCCCGCTTCGGATCGCCCTTTCCCTCGCGGATTGCGGTGACGACAGAGGCGACTCTGGCGGAGTCGTATTCGGGAGCCCCGCTTTGGCGTCCGACGGCGCGGTTGAGGAGCGGGGTGAGCCTGGCATCCGTTCGTCCCAGTCGATTCATGGAGTTGAGGATCTCCTGCGCCGTCGCGGCGTCGGGGGCGGCATCGGCCTCGAAGGCGGAGGCGAGAGCGGCGGGCCCGCCGTTCGCGGAGAGTAGGGTGGGCAGCAGGTCTGCCGTGTCGCCGCCGACACCCTGACGGCTCATCATCGCGCGGAGGGTTGCTGCGGCCCCCGTCGGGTCGGAGGCGGCAAAGGATTCCAGGGCGGCCCGGCGCAGGGAAAGCGGAGTTTCCTTAGCCTCGAGAATGGGTTTCAGGATTCCGGCGGCGTCCTTTCCCCGCAGTCGGGCCAGTGCCGTCATCGCAGCCGCACGGAGGGGCGGCGCTGCCGCCGCATCGGTCGCGAGGCGCTCCGCTGCTCCGGTCAGGGTGGGAGTCTTCCACAGGCCCGCCAATCGCAGGGCGGCGATGCGGATTTCGACCGAATCGGAGGCAAGCAATTTCGTGAGACCGGCAGCCGTATCGCCGCCGGGGAGGATCCGCCGCGTTTCCGCCGCCTCGGCGAGTGCGGCGAGCAGAGAGGCCTCTTCACGCCCGGCCGCATCGACGAAGACGGTCGCAAGATCGTTTGGCCCGCCGAGGCGTGCGAGCACGGCAAGGAGTCGGGTGCGATCCCCCTGGCCGAGTTCTCCGGCGAGAGCCTGGCGAGCAAGTTCCGCAGAGAGTTCACCGCCGTAGGTTTCGAGGACAAAGGCGAGATGCTCCGGTTTTGCGAATGTCAGGGTGTTTGCCTTCACCGCAGGGAGCCAAAAGGACTCCAGCGCGAAGACTGCCTGGGCGAGCGAATATTCGATGAAGCGATCCGGCCCGGCATCAAGGGCGGTGAGGGCGAGTTTCAGCGAATTGGCCGCAGGTCGATTTGCGCAGGCGATGACGGCCTCGAGACGGGGGCGGGGATGAGGATCGGCGAGCAGTTTCGCAAGCCGTTTCTCCGCGTCGGGAGTCGGTTCGGGGGTCCGGGCAAGGATGCGCGCGACGACGGCGCGGACGTAGGGATTGTCCGCGCTCTGGAGTCGGTCGAGCAAGGAGGAATCGGTCGCGCCAAGGGATTCGAGAACTCCGGCAGCCTCGACGAGGGCGATTTCTCCGCCGGGATCGTGGGCAGTTGCCGCTGTGGCGAACGCACGGAGGGCTTTCACGACCGATGTCGCCTCGGAAGGATCGCTCAGCATCCGCCGCGCTTGTTCGCGGGGCCATCGTTCGCGGTTGCGGAGTTGCTCAATCAACTCCGCAGTCCCCATCTTCGCGAGGTCGGGTCGCTTGACGGGCTCGCGCCCTTTTGCGGCGAGTCGCCAGATTCGCCCTCTCGTGTGGTCGCGATCCGGATGCCGCAACGATACCTGATAATGGTTGATGATGGGATTGTACCAATCCGCGATATAGATCGCGCCATCGGGTCCCTGACGGATATCCACCGGTCGGAAGCTCTCGTGCCCTCCATAGATCAGTTGCACTGGCGGCGATGCCGCGAATCCTGCGCCTTCCTCGACCAGAGGGAGGGCCGACACCTCGCGGGCGAAGTAGCCGGCAATGATGGCGTGATTCTGGATCCAATCGGGCAGATGAGCCGATGAGACGATGTCCACCCCCATGCTTTTTCCGGGCGTCTGCCCGACCTGGGCGAACTGCATCAGCTCGCGCGGATGCGTCGTAGGGACGAGGCCCGGCGTGGCAAAGCAGAGATGCGGACCGTTGCTCTTCACGAAGAGGGCTCCCCATTGGTCGAGGGCGATGCCGCAGGGATTCTGGCTCGTCATCGAAGGAAAGCCGAAGGGATCGAGACGCATCCGACGAGGATCGAATCGCCAGAACCCGGCGGTGTCACCGCGCGAGATGCCCCAGGGGGTCTCGACCTGGGAGAAGGCATGGAGACCCTGACTGAAATACAAAAATCCACCTGCATCGAAGACGAGATTGCTGATGTTCTGGTGGGTGTCTCCGGTGCCGAAGCCGGAGAGGACGACGTTTCGTTCATCGGCGCGGTCGTCGCCATCGGTGTCCCGGAGGAGCAGCAAGTCGGCGTCCGCCGCGACCCAGGCCCCGTCGTGGTCGAGGGCGAAACCCAGTGGCATGTTCAACCCGTCGGCAAAGAGGGTCGAGTGATCGATCCGACCGTCTTCATTCGTGTCCGAAAGGATGTAGAGCTTGTCATCGGGTCTCTCGCCGGGTTTGAGCTGGGCGTAGGCCTCGGTACAGAGCACCCAGAGACGGCCGCGCGGATCCCACTGGATCGCAACGGGATTGGCGATGCCGAAGGATTCGTCGGCATAGAGCGAGGTTTCGAAGTCGGGATGGACCACAAAGGTGGCCATCTCGGCCGCTGGCGAGGGATCGGAGGTGGGTGCTTTGTCAGGACTGACGGCGAGCACCGATCCGGCAAGGACGGGTAGGAGGAAAGAGCAGGAAATCGTTTTCATTTCGCGGCCTCCTTCGCGTAGCGGCAGATCTCGCCTTCGCTTTCGGCGATCAGGGCCGGGAGGATGTCGATCTCCCGGACGAACCATCGTTCGCTGCGATTTTCGACATCGCGCGAGGCGGGGACGTGCTGGCGGTCGCCGAAGAGAAAGGCCCAGTTGGTGGGACGATAGTACTGCTGCCAGAGCAGGTTTTTCCGGGCGATGGCGTCGTGCAGGGCGACAGAGGGTGGCTCCGCCCTTTCCGGTGCGCCGAGTTGCCGGAGCAGGGCGGCGGCAAAGACGCGGTGGCCGACTTCATTGAGATGGACGCCATTGTCGGAGTGCCCTGCCGTCCACTCGATCGGCAAGGGCCGGAGGTACAGAAAGCCACGCTCCTTCGCGAGCTGTTCGATGCGCTCGGAGTAGGCGAGGAGAACCTCATTGCGTTGGTCGGCGAGGGCAGCGGCCGGGCCGCAGGGAAAATACGGCGTCGGTGCGACCAAAACGATCCGTCGGGTCAGGACGGTGAGATCATCGAGAAGCTTCGCATAGGCCCTGACAAACTCCTCTAGTCGTTCCTTGCCCGCGAGCGACTCCATTTTCCCGAAGCAAACAAAGACAATCCCCGGCTCGGTGCGTTCGCGGTGATCGGGAATGCTGCCCGGCTGGGGGTCTCCCTTTTTCGTGTAGTAGTGAAGGGGCCGGGCCTGGTAGGAGACGGTGTCGCCCTGCCAGGCCAGATTTCGCCACCGCAGGCCCTGGTCCGACCAGGCGAGGTGGAATCCCGCCTCGAGAAATCCGTAACGGTCGAGATCGGCGATTTCGGTACCTCCGATCCAGGCGACGGTCTCGCCGAGGCGCGGCACGAATTTTGGTCCGCCTTCGCCTCTGGGAAAGGGATCGACCGGAGCGGCCCCTTCGACAAAACAACGACGCAATACGGGAAGCTCGCCCTCTTGTGAGTGGGCCTTGGGAATCGTACTGAAGAAGACAAGGGCGAATCCAAAGGGGAGGAGTGACCGAGGCATGCGCCAGTTGTGCCGCTTGAGATCGGATCTGGCAAGGCCGCGATGATGCATCGAGATGTGCCCTGTTGGCTCCCCATGCGGGAACACGGCATGGACACATCCGGGGTGCAATGGTAGCGTGGTTCTTCTCTCCCGATGACCCCGCTCCGCACAACCCGTTCCCCTACTCCCTGGATCTGCGGTGTGGCGGCGGTCGCGCTGCTGAGTCCGATCGGGGTTCGGGGATA
>CALDKL010000075.1 GCA_937898895.1 uncultured Verrucomicrobiae bacterium
AGGCTGACCGAGAAGGAAGCCTCCGTTTCCTGCGTTTCGTTGAGATGGGCGGCGATGGCGGCGTCGTAGGCGGCGGTGCGCTGAAAGACTTTGATGGCGAGCCGCTCGCGTGTCTTCAGGGTCGTCGCACCCTTGTGTTCATCCATTTCCGTGAGGACCACGGCATAGTCCGCCGGATCGACCACGACAGTGACCGCATCGTGATTCTTGGATGCGGAGCGGAGCATGCTGGGTCCTCCGATATCGATCTGCTCGATCGCCTCCTCGCGAGTGACGCCTTCCTTCGCGATAGTTTGCTCGAAAGGATAGAGATTCACCACGACGAGGTCGATGGGGAGGATGTCGTGCTCAGCAGCCTCCCGACAATGGCCGGGCAGGTCTCGCCGATAGAGCAGGCCACCATGTACTTTGGGGTGAAGGGTCTTGACCCGACCGTCGAGCATTTCCGGGAAACCGGTGAAATCCGAAACTTCCGTCACGGGTATTCCAAGGGCAGCGATGAACCTGGCGGTGCCGCCGGTGGATAGGATCTCCACCCCATGACGGTGAAGTCCCTGGGCAAATTCTTCGAGGCCGGTCTTGTCGGAGACCGAGATGAGGGCACGGGCAATACTCATGTCGGGCGGAGCATGATCCGCCCTCCCGACCCGCGCAAGGTGAAATCCGAGGGTCGGCGTTCCTCAATTTTCGACAGTCTGCTCTTGCGGAAATTCTTAAAAGTCAAGAAAATGCAAAATTTTATAGAAACGCCTTGCGGTTTATTTTGGAACTGTTAATATTTTAGGGAAGTTATTGACCAACCCTCTATTCGTATGAAATCTTTTGTTCTTCTCTTGCCGCTTGGGCTTGCGATTCTCTCGGTCTCCTGCAAGAGCAATCCGAAGGTCGCGTCGACCAATCCTTACCAGAACAACCCGTACTACAGTTCCTCGGGGAGCACCACGAACTACTCGAGCACGCCTTCGAACAGTTCCTATCCTTCCTATACGGAGAATACCTACACGCCTCCGACGGCGGGTTCCTCGGTCCCCAGTGTGCCGTCGGTTCCCACCTACAATTCGCCTTCGGCTCCGACCTACAGCGGCCCGGCGACCAGTGCAGGGTCCAGTGCTCCGGTTTCCTATACCGGTTCCGGCAGCAAATCCCACACGGTGGCCAGCGGTGAGAACCTCTACCGGATCAGCCAGAAGCACGGCACCAGCGTAGCCGCAATCAAGAGCGCCAATGGGCTCAGCGGCGACGCGATCCGGGCGGGGCAAAAGCTGGTCATCCCCTGACGACACCCTCTCGGGTGTTCTGATCGACTCTCTTGTGTTGTTTCGTATCGTCCGAAAAGCCCGCTGGCGAAAGCCTGCGGGCTTTTTCGTGCCCAGTGAGCGGATGGGGTGGGGAATCGATCCCGCATTTCTCGTTCCCCTTCTGCCGCGACTGGCTGCGGCCCGCCCCCGCTTCGTTCCGGCCGGATTTCCCTTGGACGGTAGGCTTCTCCTACAGTCCGGCGGGAAATCCAGGTCGTGCCTTGCGGAGATGGGTCCTCTCGGCGTCTCGTGGCGAAGGGGTATGAGAATTGCGAGTTGCCAGGGAGACAGCAGCGGGAGGAGTACATTCTTTTCACCGCGAATTGCTACCGCAGGTTGCTTTTCCGAGTCGCCTTTTCTACCTTGGCGAACATGAATCCCGCCTTGTCCGCCCAACTTGCGGCCGCCGTCGCCGCCGGAACTCTCCGCCAGAGCAGTCTTGACAATCTCTCCGAATTGCTCGCCGGATCGGACAATCCCGTCTACGAAGCCTCCGTCGCGTGGCTTGCGGAGGGGGGGCACTGGAAGGAACTGAACAATCGGTTTTTCAAAAAACTGGCTTTCGGCACCGGCGGGCTGCGGGGTCGCTCCATCGGCGAGATCGTCACTCCCGCCGAGCGGGGCTCGGCTCCGCAAGGAGGGCGGCCCGAGTATCCCTGTGTGGGCACCGGCACTCTCAATTTTTACAACCTCACCCGCGCCACCCTGGGGCTGGTGCGCCACCTGCTGAAAACGCATACCGGGGGAGGACGCCCCTCCATTGCGATCGCCCGCGATACCCGATACTTCGGCAAGGAATTCGCTGACTGCGTCACCAAAGTTGCGGTGGAGAACGGCTGCGATGTCTATCGATTCGCCGAACCGCGCTCGACCCCGCACCTCAGTTTCGCCGTTCGACATCTCGGCACCACCGCCGGGATCGTGCTCACGGCGAGCCACAATCCTCCGCACGACAATGGCTACAAGGTTTACGGCAGCGACGGAGCCCAGATCGTCGAACCCGAAGCCTCGGCGATCATTGCCGAAGTCAATGCGGTATCGGGGGAACAGTATGAGGTGCGCCCCGCCGATCAGCAGGGAGTCGTCCATGAACTCGGGGCAGAGCTGGACGAGGTCTACCTCGCGCGTCTCGAGACTCTGCTTCTCGATCCGGCGATGGTCCGGGCGCAGAGTGGTCTGAAGATCGTCTTCACCAACATCCACGGCACGGGCGGCAGGATTTCGCCCCGACTCCTCCGGCACCTCGGATTCACCTGCGAGACGGTCGCCGCTCAGGATGTGGAGGACGGTGCCTTTCCCACGGTGAAGTCTCCCAATCCTGAAAACGCGGAAGCTTTGCAAATGGGAGTGGATCAGGCCGAGGCGAGCGGTGCCGACCTCGTCATCGGAACCGATCCCGATGCCGACCGCATGGGGGTCGTGGTGCGCGACAAACAGGGGAAGATGACCCTGCTCACCGGCAATCAGATCGGATCGCTCATGGCCTATTATCGGCTGCTCACCTACACGGGAAGAGGCATCATCAACGGGACCAATCGGGATCGTGCCGTGATCGTGAAAACCTTTGTCACCACCGAACTCCAGACAGCCATCGCGACGCACTTCGGAGTGGGGGTGGTCAACACCCTGACAGGGTTCAAATACATCGGCGCGAAGCTGCGGAAGTATGAAAACGCCCTCCCTGCCGAGGTGCGGGCCGATTACCGGAGGCTCTCCGACGAGGAGACTCGCGAGCTGCGCCTGAAGCATTCGCGCTTCTTTGTCTTCGGCGGCGAGGAGAGCTATGGCTACCTGGGGGCGGATTTTCTTCGCGACAAGGACGCCAATGGTGCCGTCGTCATGTTCGCCGAGGTCGCCGCCTTCGCGAAGTCGAAAGGAATGACCTGCGTCGAGCTGCTCGACGAGCTGTTTGTCAGGCACGGCGTCTATCTCGAGGGCCAGCACGCCGAAACCCTCGCGGGTGCGGAGGGGGCCGCCCAGATCCAGACGCTCGCACAGAGCTACCTCACGAATCCTCCTATCGAGATCGACGGGGTCAGGGTCGCGCGAGTCCGGGACTTCGAAAACGAGGCCTTCATCGATGAGGAAGGCGATCCCATTCCCAGGGAGAAGATGGTCTTCATCGACCTCGAGGATGGTCGGGCCTTTGCGGTGCGTCCTTCGGGGACGGAACCGAAGATCAAATTCTATCTTTATCTGCGGCCTCGTCCGGGACGGGACGGGGTCAATCTGCCCGAGGAATTGGGGTCGGCCAAAGCGATCGCCCAGGCATCGTTCGATTCGCTCAAAGCCGCCGTGGTGGCCGATATGAGGAAGAGGCTGGGTTGAGGTGCGAGGTGAGCTGGTCTCTGCCCTTCTTCCTGCCGCAGACAATCCCGTTTTGACACGCCTTTCGATGGCGTGTCCATTCGCATTCCGTGAATCTTCCTCTCCCGCCTTCCGAGTCGTCTCCGCCGCTGCTGCGGCGGCTTCTCCGCCACTGGCCGGGAGCCGCTGCGATCCTGAGCGGCGTGGCACTCGCCTTTTCTTTTGCTCCGTGGAGTGTCTCTGCCCTCGTCTGGTTTTGGGTGGCGCCACTGCTCGCGGCGCTCTGGTTTTCCGAGCCTCGCTCCGGGCGGGGCTGGCTCCGCTCCCGAAGCGTGCGCGGAGGGTGGCTGGGCTTTCTCGCGGGATTTGTTTTCTATCTGCTCAACCTCCTCTGGGTCACAGAGATCGGAGCCGTCGCCGGAACGGTCTGGGCCGGGATCGGAGCCCTCGTGGTCATGTCGGGATACCTGGCGATGTATGTTGCGGTCTTCGGGGCCTTCGCAGCGACGGTGGGCCGTTGGAGTCCCTCGCTCGGGGAGGAGAGTGCCGCCGACCCGCCGGGGCTCTTCGGACAATCGCTCGCCGTGCTGCGGGTCGCCGCCCTCAACGGAGCGGCCTGGTGTGGGCTGGAATGGCTGCGCGGCGTTGTCTTCACCGGCTTCGGATGGAACGGACTGGGGGTCGCCCTGAAGGAACATCTCGTCCTCGTGCAGTTTGCCGAGGTCATCGGGATCACGAGCTACGGATTCGTCCTCATGTTCGTCGGTACGGTGCTCTTCTGCACCATCCTGCGCGTCGGGCGCGAGATTCGCTTGCGGCGAAAACTGCGTCCTCACTTCGATTTCACGGCCGCCGCCGCGATGGTCGCCGGGCTCTATCTGTTCGGAACCTTTGCCTTCCTGCGGAATCCGGAGGAAACCATCGACCTGCGCGCCCGCCTCTTTCAGTTCAACATCGCCCTCGATGAAAAGTGGTCGGAGGATCTCGAGATCCGGCGAAAGGTGATCGCGGGATATCGCGATCTCACCCGCGCCTTCGTCGAGGATTCTCCCCATGACCTGGTCGTCTGGCCGGAGACAGCCGTTCCCGGCATTTTCTCCGCACCCTGGGTGCAGCAATACTTCAACGACGAGATCCTCCGGGGCGGCGACTTTTACCTCCTCTCGGGGATCGAGGACGCGAATCTCGAGAACACCGAGATCTACAACACTCTCACGATCATGAAGGGAGAGACGGGTTCCTATCAGATGCACAAGAAGGAACATCTCGTTCCCTTCGGAGAATACATTCCGCTGCGCGGAAAGTTTCCTCCATTCGAGTGGCTCACCGGGGGAATTATCGGGCAGGACTTCACGCCCGGAAACACCTTCGACCCGCTCGTGGTGGAGAAGGGTGGGAGCGAGGTGGGCATCATTCCGCTGATTTGTTTCGAGGACACCGTGCCGCGCCACGTTCGCAAGTTCCTTCGCTCGGGTCCCCAGGTGATCGTGAACGTGACCAATGACGGATGGTTTCACGAGAGCGCCCAGTCGCGACAGCACTTTGACAACGCCCTCTTCCGCTGCATCGAGTTTCGACGTCCCATGATTCGCTGCGCCAACACCGGCGTGAGCGGCTTCATCGATGAGCGGGGGAGTGTCTATGATCGCACCGGCCGCGAGAGCGGCGAGCGCATCCTGCGAGATCCCGAGAGCGGCTCGACCTTCGTGCGGGGGAGTCTCGCGACGACTCTCGCCGTGGATCTCGATCCGCCAATGACGGTCTATGCCCGGATCGGTGACGCGGTTCCGGTCGCGGCGGGACTGATCGCTCTGGTGGCCTGGGGATGGTGGTTTTGGCAGGGGCGCTTCAGGCGAGAAGAGCCTTCACCGGCCTGACGTTTTCGATCCCGGTGAGACGTCCGTCGAGTCCCTGATATTTGTAGGTGAGCCGTTCGTGGTTGAACCCGAGGAGGTGGAGCACGGTGGCGTGGAATTCGCTGATGTGGAGCGGATCGCGCACGATGTTGTAACTGAAGTCGTCGGTCTCGCCATAGATCATCCCGCCCTTTGTTCCTCCTCCGGCCATCCACATCGTGAAGCAGCGGGGGTGGTGATCGCGTCCGTAGTTCTCTCGCGAGAGCTTTCCCTGGGTGTAGATGGTCCGGCCGAACTCTCCGCCCCAGATGACGAGCGTATCTTCGAACATGCCACGCTGTTTCAGATCCTGGATGAGGGCGGAGCAGGGTTGGTCGACATCCCGGCACTGATCCGGCATGCGCCCGGCAACGTTGGAATGGTGATCCCAGTTGTTGTGGTAGATCTGCACGAAGCGTACCCCTCGTTCGGAGAGTCGTCGGGCCATGAGAACCGAATTCGCAAAGGTGCCAGGAGTTTTCGCCGCATCGCCGTAGAGCTTGTAGGTGTGTTCCGGTTCAGAGGAGAGATCCGTCAGCTCCGGCACGCTTGCCTGCATACGGTAGGCCATTTCGAATTGCTGGATCCGCACGCGGGTATTTGGATCTCCGTGAGTTTCATAGGCCATCTGATTCATCGCGTTGATGCCATCGAGGGTCTGACGACGGACGGAGGTAGAGACGCCGGGCGGATTGTTGATGAAGAGAATGGGGTCGCCCTTGCTCCGGAACGAAACTCCGGCGTGTTCGCCCGGGAGGTAACCGCTCGACCAGAGACGTGCGGAGATGGCCTGTTCCTGCTCGCGATTGGTCGGAGTGGCGACGAGGACGACGAAGGTGGGCAGGTTTTCGTTCATCGAACCGAGACCATAGGAGGACCAGGCCCCGAGGCAGGGGCGGCCGCCGACCTGGTTGCCGGTCTGCATCGCGGTGATGGCGGGCTCGTGGTTGATTGCTTCCGTGTGGAGTGACCGCATCCAACAGATCTCATCGGCGCGCTTCCCGAGATGAGGAAGCAGCTCGGAGTTCATCCACATGCCGCATTCGCCCCGCTGGGCGAAGGGGAATTTTGACGGGGCGATGGGGAAACGCGCCTGGCCACTTGTCATCGTGGTGAGCCGCTGACCCTTGCGGATGCTGTCGGGCAGCTCCTTATCAAACCATTTTGCCATCTCCGGCTTGAAATCGAAGAGATCCATCTGCGACGGACCTCCGACCATGTGCAGGTAGATGACTCGTTTTGCTCGGGCAGGAAAGTGGGGGATGGGCACCTTTGCGGTGGGGGAATCTGCCGCAAGGACACTTCGACGCGGTCCCATCAGGGAGGCGAGCGCGGCCGTTCCGAGGAGATTCCGCCCCTTTGCAAAGAAATGGCGGCGGGTCTGTTCGAGGAGGAAGTCAGGCGGGAGGTTCATGCGGTCACTTGTTCAGGGCCTCATCGAGATTCAACAACTGATTGCAGAGCATCGTCCAGGTGGCGAGGACGGCAGGATCGAGGGATTTGTCCGGCGGGGTCTCGCCGACGGAAAGGAGCGCGGCGGCATCAGCGGGTACTTTCTGGTAGTGCGAGAGCAGACTGCGTCGGCTCGAATCGAGCAGAGCGATTTCCGGGCTACGGAGAGGGCGGGAGAGAACCCGACGGGCGGCGAGGTCGAGCGCCCGTTCTCCTTCTCCGCCTCCCTGGATGAGAGCCCTTTCGGCGAGGCGACGAGCCGCTTCGATGAACTGTGGGTCGTTCAGGGTCACGAGAGCCTGGAGCGGGGTATTGGTGCGGTCGCGTCTCACACAACTGACCTCTCGATTCGGAGCATTGAAGATCTCGAGACTCACCGGCGGGGCCATTCGTTTCCAGTAGTTGTATACAGAGCGCCGATAGAGATTTTCGCCCTTGTCCTGCTCGTATCGGGCGTTGCCCATGCCGACGACTTCCCACACGTTCTCGGGTTGATAGGGTCTTGTACCGGGCCCCCCCATCTTCGAGGAGAGGGTGCCGCTGGCGGCGAGAGCCGCATCGCGGATCAGTTCGGCGTCGAGCCGGAAGCGAGGGCCGCGGCTGAGGAGGCGATTGTCGGGATCCTTAGCGGATTTTTCGGCGTCTGTCAGGGCCGCCTGGCGGTAGGTCGAGGAAAGCAGAATGGTTTTGAAAAGCGCTTTCACATCCCATCCCGATTCGATGAAGTTCAGGGCGAGCCAATCGAGCAATTCGGGATGGCTCGGGGTCGCTCCCATGATGCCGAAGTCTTCCGAGGTGGCGACGAGACCGGTGCCGAAGATCTCCTGCCAGAATCGGTTCACGGTGACGCGAGCGGTGAGGGGATTGGCGGGATCGACGAGCCATCGCGCCAGCCCCATGCGATTCGCGGGGGCTCCCGCAGGCATGCGGTGCAGGACGGCGGGAGGTGCCGCCGCGACCGCTTCTCCGACTTGGTCGTAGGCACCGCGAGCGAGGATATTCGCCATGGCGGGCTGGTCTTTTCGCTCCTCCTGGATGTGCGTGACTGGGCTGCGGGTTCGGATCGACTCGCGTTCCTCGGCAAGTTTGGCGACGGAGCGATCCAGTTCCCTCCAGGCCGCGTCGCGGAAGGTCAGGAAATGGCCGAAGAGAGTCTCGGCCTGCTGGGGCGTGCGCTTGCTTCCGGCGGACAGGGCGGCGTGCAGCGCGGGGATCTGACGGAGACCTTCCGCTTCGGAGGTTCCGAGGGATCGAGTGAAGATCCGGAGATCCTGGACTTGTCCGCCCTCAAATACGAGACCGGAACTCCGCTGGCCGACGCGGAGGGGAGTGTTTGAGCGAGTCTCCGCATCCGGCTTCAGCGTGTCGGCGAGCACTCGGGTGGGCACTTCCTTGCCATCGACATGAATTTTCACTCCCGCCGCCTTACCGCCACCGTCGTAACTGACGACGACATGGGACCATTTTTCGGGATTCAGGACCGGTTGTTGTGTGCCCACTTTGAGCGCATTGTCAGGCCACGAGTCGATGAGGTGAAAGGCGAGATTGCGGCCCTCGATGAAGAGATCCCATCCGCGGTGATTGGCCGCGACGTCCATGCGGGCGACGGCTGCGGCGGTCATCCCGTCCTTCGCGGGACGGATCCAGACCGCGACGGAGAAGGCTTCGTTCCGTGCAAAATTGCCGAGATCGCCCAGGTCGGCGGTGGCGTCCTTTCTCCAGACCGGAGCCGGACCGAATTTTCCTCCCGGTGCCCAGGCAAGCGAATCGGGGGCTTTGCCCTTTCGGCCAGCCGGAATCCGCATCGAGAGCGTGCCGCCTTTGTCACCGCTGAGGGGAACGTGAACTGCGAGTCGATCCGATCCGAGCCCTTCCTCGATGTCCTTCGGGCGGGCTGCGGCCAGCCACGTTTCGAATTCGGGTCGGGCGGCGTTGCGGCGCTGCTCTCGCCTGGCGGTGGCGGCGGCAATCTCGCCGGGGAGGGCGGCCCAACGCGGGCGGTCTGTGGCGGCGGGAACGACAAGCACGGGACCGCTGTCCTTCACGTTGCCGTCCTTGGGCTTCTGCGTAGTGTTGCGGAAAAATGCGGCCATCGCATAGTAATCGCGCATCGTGAGCGGATCGAATTTGTGGTCGTGGCACTGTGCGCAGTTCAGGGTGAGTCCGAGGTAGACCCAGCCCATCGTCTGGACGCGGTCGGTGGCATAGAGGGCGAGGTTTTCCTCGTCGATCGTCCCCCCTTCGTTGGTCGTCATGTTGCATCGCTGAAAGCCGGTCGCGATGAGTTGGTTCTCGGTGGGAGCGGGGAGCAAATCGCCGGCAATTTGTTCGATGGTGAATTGGTCGAAGCGCTCGTTTTGGTTGAACGCGCCGATGACCCAGTCGCGGTAGGGCCACATCTCGCGGTAGTTGTCGAAGTGGTATCCGTGTGTGTCCGCATAGCGGGCGGCATCGAGCCAGTAGCGTCCGCGGTGCTCGCCCCAGCGGGGAGAGGCAAGGTAGCGATCAATCAGTCTTTCGTAGGCCTGGGGATCCGTGTCCGCGACAAAGGCCTCGACTTCTTCCGGTGTCGGGGGCAGCCCGGTGAGGTCGAGGGCGACGCGTCGGGCAAGACTGCGGCGATCCGCTTCCGGTGCGGGGGTGAGCCCGGCCTCGTCGAGGCGGGCGAGGATGAAACGGTCCATCGGATGGACCGCCCATTCCGGCTTCGAGACCGAGGGGGCCGTCGGCTTCTCGGGGCGGAGAAAGCTCCAGTGCGGCTGCCATTTTGCACCCTCGGCGATCCATCGACGCACGATTTCGATTTGCGCTGGTTTCAGATCCTTGTGCGAGTCCGGCGGAGGCATGAGATCGTCCGCATCCTCGGTGATGAGGCGATCGTAGAGAGAGCTTTCTTCCGGTTTTCCGGGGATCACGACCGCATCGGCTCCACCGTCTTTCCCAAAAAAGCCCGCCTCGGTGTCGAGCCGGAGGTCGGCTTCCCGTTTGACGGAATCGGGACCGTGACAGTGAAAGCAGGCGTCCGCGAGGATGGGCCGGACGTCGCGATTGAAGGTCAGGGGGGCATCGGAGGCACGCAGGGACGCAGCCGCGAAAAGTCCGGGCACCAGGCAGAAGAAGGGGAGCCGTGTCATGGGGGGCACAGGAGAACCCGGAGGGAACCTCCTGAAAATGGACCCTGAGTATGGGAAAAAATCCGCCGGAAATGAACCCGCATTTTGAAGGTCGACCTAACGCGATCAGGGGAGCGGAGCGGGATATCGAGCCCGGTGGATACCCGCTTGATCGGGGCGACGTTCAGACAAAGCCGGGGCGTTGTCCCCGCATCCGCTGCCAATTCCCGTAGGCAAGCATTCCGAACAGGATTGCCATGAAGAGACTGTGTAAAAAGAGGAGTCCGGCCACGGCCATGAGGACCGCGAGGATCATGCCGACCTGATACACCAGTGTCGAGTGACGCGGTCCGGCAAGTCCGGCAAAGATATGCCCTCCGTCGAGCGGGAGAATAGGGAGAAGATTGAAGACGGCCCATCCGACGTTGACCCAGAGCATCCGTCCGATGAAAAACCCGGTCCAGGGATCGCGGATTCCCGGAGTGAAAAGGAGCAGCCATACCAGACCGCCGAGGGTCAGGCTCGCCGCCGGTCCCGCCGCCGCGATCCCCACCGATTCCCAGCGGGTGAACTTCCCGGGTCCGCTGCAGAGCCCGCCAAATCCGTAGAGCGTGATCTCTGACCACGGTGCCCTGAACCATTTTCTCGCCCACGCATGACCGAGTTCGTGCCAGAGGATCGAGCCGAGGACCACCGAGGTCATGATCAGAAATTTTCCAAGACCCTCGGGGCCCGCCGTCTCGAGGTAATCGAGTCCCAGGAAGACACACAGGATCCAGAACATCCACTCGATGCGGACGGGAAAACCGAAGAGGCGGAATGTGAGCATGGAGTAGGGGCCTTTTCCGTGCTTCGTTGCCAGGAGGGGAACCACTTCACCCAATTCGGAGAATCGGATCGAGGCGCGAAGAGTCAGGGATCAGGGACCGTTCAGACGAATTCGTTGATCAGATTCTCGAGCATCTCCTGACGTCCGCTCTTTGTGACCGGCTCGCCATTGCGGAGGGTGTAGGCCTCGAGTTCTTCAAAGCCGACCTCGCCGGATTCGATCTTCGCTCCGATGCCTGAGTCGAAGGAGCGGTATCGCTGCTCCCGGAAGGCATCGAGACGGCCATCGGCGATCAGGGCATGAGCGATCTTGAGACCGCGGGCAAAGGCATCCATTCCGCCAATGTGGGCGTGAAAGAGATCTTCGACCTCGAAACTCTCGCGACGGCATTTTGCGTCGAAATTGAGGCCGCCCGTGGTGAATCCACCCATGCGCAGGACACACAGCATGATCTGAGTGGTGAGGTAGATGCTGGTGGGGAACTGGTCGGTGTCCCAACCGATCAGTTCATCGCCGGTGTTCGCATCGATCGATCCGAGGGCGTCCGCTGCCATCGCCACCTCGAGTTCGTGCATCATCGTGTGACCGGCGAGGGTGGCGTGATTGGTTTCGATATTCAGTTTCAGTTCGCCGAGCAGACCGTGTTCCCGGAGGAAGTTCAAACAGGCCGCCGCGTCCGAGTCATACTGGTGGGTGGAGGGTTCGCGTGGTTTCGGCTCGATATAGAACGTGCCTTTGAAGCCGATCTTCTTCTTGTGCTCCACCGCCATGCGCAGGAGTGCGGCGAGGTGGTTCAGCTCGCGCTTCATGTCGGTGTTGTAGAGCGTCGCGTAGCCCTCGCGACCGCCCCAGAAGACGTAACCCTCTCCGCCGAGGCGATGGGTCACTTCGAGGGCTTTTTTCACCTGGGCGGCTGCGTAGGCAAAGACATCGGCGAAGGGCGAGGTGCCGGCTCCCTGATTGTAGCGTTTGTGGGCAAAGAGACAGGCCGTGCCCCAGAGCAGCCGGATGCCGGTCTCCTTCTGAGCTTTCTCCAGTTCCTCCGCAACGGCGTCGAGGGCGTCATTGGAAGCCCGCAGGTCGTTGCGCTCCGGAGCGACATCGCGGTCGTGGAAACAGTAGTATCCGATCCCACATTTCTGCATGAATTCGAACATCGCCCAGACGCGGCGGCGGGCGTTTTCGACCGAGTCGGATCCGTCATCCCAGGGACGCTCCGCCGTGGGACCTCCGAAGGGATCGGCGAGGCCGTTGCGCATCGTGTGCCAGTAGGCCGCCGCGAAACGCAAATGCTCGCGCATCGTTTTTCCTCCGACAACTTCATCGGCTTGGTAATGTTTGAAGGCCAAAGGGTTCTTCGACTTCGCGCCCTCAAAGGGGATGACGGGGATACCGGGGAAAAATTCCTGACTCATAGAGTCGGCAGTCTCCCAAACCTGTCTGCAAGTGCAAGGAAAAAAGGCAGGTTCTCCTGGCAAGCGAATTGAGCCAAAATAAAGGACACCCGAGC
>CALDKL010000076.1 GCA_937898895.1 uncultured Verrucomicrobiae bacterium
GTCGCAGACCAGCGGCACCACGCCCACCGTCATCATCGGCAGCGGTGACGAGGAGTCGTCGAGGATCTCAATGATCTACTATGACTCCGCCGCGGAACGAGCCGAGTGGAAAGCGGCGAATCCCGACCTGGTGATCCCGGCCCACCAGCCGCCCCCTTTCGAACGAGACCACCTTCTCCCCAAATCCAACGAGTGGCTGTTTTGAGTCTTCCCGGCGGCACGGTCACCGTATGTCAACGGCTGCGAAGAGCCCTGCGGGAAATGCTGGTGAGATGCCGAGTTCCGGGCGATTCACCTTGCCGCATTGCGGAGGCGAGTCGATAGGAGTCCAAAAGCACGGCAACCCCATCCCCGCCGCCCGACCCCATGTCCCTTTCTTCCTCCGATCTCGAGGCACTCTGCGAAACGGTGCTCTCCTTTGTCAGCGCGGACGATGCGGAGCTGTCGGTCAGCGAAGGCGAGAGTCTGATTCTGCGGTCCGCCAACAATGATCTCACGACCAATGGCTTGCTCGAACAATCCACAGTTCATCTCTCGGTGAATTTTGGGAAGCGCTCCGCCTCAATCCGGATCACCCGGGCCGACAGAGCCTCCCTGCGTGAGGCCGTCAAACGGGTCGAGGCGATGGCCCGATTGGCTCCGGAGGATCCTGAGTTCCTCCCCCCGGTAGCGCCCGGGGCGTATTCGATCCCGCCGACCTGGTCGGACGCAACGGCGGCGATGACACCGGGCGAAGCCCTCGCGAAACTGCGTCCTGTGATCGAAGCGGCCCGAATCGCGAAGGTTGAGAGCGCCGGCTACTTCACACGCCACCGCAGCCATTCGGCCTACGCCAACAGCCGCGGGGGATTTGTTTCCGAGCGGAGTACGACAGTCGGCTTCTCACTGACGGCCCGCACCGCACAAGGCCGGGGTTCCGGCTGGGCCAGTCTCCAACGGACCGATTGCGAGGCTCTCGACCTCGCTCCGGTGGGAGATCGGGCCATCCGCAAAGCACTCGACTCCCGAAACGCCACCGCCCGATCCGCCGGACACTCCACCGTGGTGCTCGAGGCGGCGGCGGCGCGCGACCTGCTCGAACTGCTCTCGTGGGGACTCGACCGACGCGAATTTGACGAAGGACAGAGTTTCCTCAATGGCCTCATCGGGAAAGGAGGAGATCCGATCGGGAAAGCTCTTTTCGGAGACACCGCCACGGTCCTGTCGGACCCGATGAACCCGATCGCTCCCTGCGGATCTCATTCCGCCGGAATTCCCCTCGTCAAAACCACCTGGATTGAAAAGGGCGTCCTCAAGATGCTTCCGACGGGTCGTTTCTGGGCCGGGAAGAAGGGGCTGCCCGTCGTCCCGGGGCCCGGCAATCTGATCTTGCCAGGCGAGGGCAAGTCCCTGGAGGAACTGATCGCGGGAGTGGAGGATGGTGTCCTCGTGACTCGTCTCTGGTACCTGCGTTTGGTCCAGCCGCAAACCTTGCTCTACACCGGCCTCACCCGGGATGGCACCTTCGCGATTCGCGATGGCAAGGTCGCGGGACCGGTCAACAACTACCGTTTCAATGAAACTCCGGTGAACGTTTTGAAACACCTCGTCGCGAGTGGCGAACCCGAACGGGTTCTCGGCAGTGAGAGCCAGATGCCCATGCTCGTGCCGCCCCTCGTCGTGAAGGACTTCAATTTGTCGTCCGTCTCCGACGCCAGCTGATCCCGCTCAGGCGAGCAAAGGGGCCTCGGTTGGCCGGAAAATGATCAGTCCCATATTCGATCCTTTTTCCTGGAGGTAACCCGAGATCCGCGTGTCGACGACGCAGCAGCGGCCCTTGCTCCGCGAGGAGGTCGCGTGCATGAAGCGGCAGTTTTTTCCGTCGCGGAGAGCGAGGCCTACGTGCGAAGTGTATCCGGACGGATCCTGGGACGCCACCGCGAGGACGTCCCCGTCCTGGAGTCGCGATTCGATCCCCGCGACTTTCGAACGGGGGATGTAGGTAACCGGAAGCGCGGAGACGCGAGCCTCGACTTTTGCCATCTGGGGAACGAGATCCGGATTGGCGCGCAGGTAACGATAGCTCTTCCAGGCCGATTGCATCTCCCTGACATTGCGGCGCACCGGCACTCCGCCGAGAGAGGGGGTCACGTTCGTGCCGAGCCCTCGGCGCTGGTTGTCCGCAAAGACCTCCTCGAGGTGGTGCATGCGGCTGAGATAGCTGCCGTTGCAGACTCCGTTCCGATAGCGCTCGAGTTCGATATAGTGGAGCAGGGCCTCGCGCGACCACAGATGCGGCTGGTTGCGGATCATGCGGGAGAAGGCGAGGGAGGTCTCGTAAAAAGTCCAGCAATCGAGCATGTCAAAATTCACCGAGGGCGATTCGATCTTGTCGTCGATCTCGAGAGTGTAGTTCCCGTAGGGTGTGCCACAAAGGGCTTTTCCAACCGTGACGGTGCGAGTTGGGATCGGAAGATTGGCCCAATTCTCCTTTCGGGCGCGTTCGCAGAGTTTCGAGAATCTCGCCTCACCCTTGAAGACCACGGGCCACGGCAGGCGCGGTTTGCTCAGAGGTGCTCCGGTGCTCGTGCTCTCGGTGGGCACGGTTTTGCACTGGGTGAGGAAAAAGCCGGAGCCGATTCCGCCGAGGGTATGGAGAAAACGGCGGCGGGACGAGGGAGGAGTCGCAGAGCGGGGCATGTGCAGGTGGTAGGATGCGGAATTGGAAAATCTACCCCGGATTCCGGGACGGTTCAAGGACATCCCCCTCCGATGACCTCCCGCAGGGCTTGTTCCTGATTTGAGCGATCCCCCGCATTTGAATGGAGAATCCCGTTTCGAAAGGAAGATTTGCAAGGGAGGGAAATCGATCTTGATTGGTGGCTCGATGCGCCTCGTCTTCATGGGAACCGGAGAAATCGCGCTGCCGACCCTGCGATGGCTTCTCGACCACGTCGCAGGCGGCGGCGACGAACTGGTTGCGGTCTACACCCAACCCGACAAACCGGTGGGCCGGAAACAGATCCTCACTCCGCCCGAGGTGAAGATTCTCGCGAGGCAGGCAGGCATTCCGGTGTTTCAACCCGAACGGCTTCGCGGGAACGAAGCGGCTCTGAGGGAGTTTTCCGACCTGCGCCCGGACATTGTCGTCGTCATGGCCTACGGGCAGATCCTGCCAAAACGCCTCATCGAGACACCACGGATCGCGTGCCTCAACCTGCACGCCTCCCTCCTGCCGCGCCATCGCGGTGCCGCACCGATCCAGGCGGCAATCCGCGAGGGCGACGCAGTGTCGGGAATCACCCTGATGCACGTCGTGCCGAAGCTCGACGCAGGCGACATTCTCTTGAAAAAGTCTCTGCCCATCGGCCCCGAGGAGACCGGAGGCAGTCTCCACGACCGTCTCGCCGAGATCGGACCAGAGGTGCTGGCAGAGGGACTGTCCCTTTTTCACAGAGGCTCCGCACCTGCATCTCCCCAGGAGGAGTCCATCGTCACCCACACCGGCAAATTGGGTCGCGAGGACGGAGAGCTTGATTGGACCGCTCCGGCTGATGATCTGGAGCGACTGGTCCGCGCCTATGACCCCTGGCCGGGGACGACGACCGTGTTGGAAACGGCCGACGGTCCGAGACAACTCAAAGTCCATCCCTTCGTAAGACCGGTAGAGGTCGCCGCAGGAGCCGATCCAGGAACCGTCCTCGAAAGCGGTCCGCGTCTCGTCATCCAATGCGGGAACGGCGCCCTCGCCCTGGAAGGAGATCTCCAACTCGAGGGACGTCGCCGCCTCGGCGCGGCCGAGTTCCTGCGAGGCACCCCGGTTCCGGTCGGAACGATTCTGGGGCGACGCAAGATTGCGGATTGAAATTGAGTTCGATTGACGGAGGATGAGAAAACGGAAGGAACCCCCGTCATGCCCCGATCCTACAAACGAGTTGTCCTGAAACTGAGCGGCGAGGCGCTGCGCGAACCCGGCAGCGAAGACAATATTTCCCCCGAGATCGTCGAGGGCATCGCCAGGCAGATCAAGGCCGCCCACCTGACCGGACTCGAGATCGCCATTGTCGTCGGGGGAGGAAATTTCTGGCGGGGCGCCTCGGCCGCGGGACGCGGGATGGACCGCGCCACGGCAGACTACGTGGGAATGCTCGCCACGGTGATGAACTCCCTCGCCCTTCAGAGCATGCTCGAGGCTGTCGGCGTGCCGACCCGCGTCCAGAGCGCCATCGAAATGAAGACCGTGGCCGAAAGCTTCATCCGCCGCGTCGCGATCCGTCACCTCGAGAAAGGGCGTGTCGTCATCTTTGGCGCGGGCACGGGCAATCCCTTCTTCACCACCGATACCACAGCCGCCCTCCGCGCCAGCGAACTCGGGGCCGATGTCATCTTCAAGGCGACCAAGGTCGACGGAGTCTACGACAAAGATCCCAACAAACACACCGACGCCGTCCGCTACGAGACCGTTACCTACAACGAGGCCCTCTCGCGCAACCTCAAGGTCATGGACGGCACCGCCTTCACCCTTTGCCAGGACAACGCCATCCCCATTGTCGTCTTCGACATGACCTCCGACGGCAATATCCGCAAAGCCCTCACGGGAGAGAAGATCGGCACAATCGTGTCCTCCTGAGTGCTCGCCTCGTGCTTGCACCCGGCCTTTCCGACCGTAGAATCCTCTCTCATCACCGACATGGACCTCGAAACTTTTCTGCTCGAAACCGAAGACGCGATGGAGAAGGCTGCCGATTTCGTCTCGCACGAGATGGCCGGCATCCGCACGGGCAAGGCCAGCCCTGCCCTCCTCGACAACATCCACGTTCACGTCCATTCCTACGGTGCGACGATGTCACTGAAGCAGATCGCCCTGGTCTCCTCCCCGGAGCCGCGCCTGCTCACGGTGCAGCCGCACGATCCTTCCATCATCCAGGATATCGACCGCGCCCTGCGTGAGTCGAAACTCGGGATCAATCCCGCCAACGACGGTCGCATCATCCGCCTCCCCATTCCCGAGCTTTCCGAGGAACGCCGCCGCGACCTCGTCAAGATCATCAGGGACATGGCCGAGCAGGGCCGCGTCCGCGTCCGCGGCGCTCGCAAGGAGGCGATGGACAAACTCAAGTCAGGCCTCAAAGCCAGCACCGTCACCGAAGATCAGTTTCACGATCACGAAAAACTCGTACAAAACCTTACCGACAAGTACGTGAAATCCATCGACGAGCATCTCGCCGCGAAGGAAAAGGACGTCATGACGGTGTGAAACCGCGGGCGAAAGCCCAGGAGCGTCGGGCGGACGAGCATGATGTGATGAGTTTTTCAGCCTCAGACCTCCTGAACCTGGCGGAAACGGATCACTCCGCACTCTTTTCGCCGGACGAGCCGGCCTGGGTCGCGCTTTCCGGAATCGCCGCCTATCTCGAGGAACGGATCGAGAGGGTCGGATCCGGGCTTCGACAGGGTTCGGTCGATGCAAGGGCGGTCGTGGGGGAGCAGGTCTATCTTGCGCCCGGGGCCATCGTCGAGGCGAACGCGATCGTGAAAGGCCCCGCCTGGATCGGCAGCGGCACGGTCGTGCGCAGTGGCGCGTATGTCAGGGAACATGTCATCGTCGGGAACGACTGTGTCCTCGGAAACTCGAGCGAATTCAAGAACTGCGTTCTCTTCAATCGCTGCGAGGTGCCCCATTTCAATTATGTGGGTGACTCCGTTCTTGGATTCCGCGCCCACCTCGGTGCCGGTGTTGTCTGTTCGAATGTCAGGCTCGACCGGGGTATGGTAAAGGTTCGCGACGGTGTCGGCGGATTTCTCGACACCGGACTCGGCAAATTCGGTGCCATCATCGGTGACCGGACCGAAGTCGGGTGCAACGCCGTGCTCAGTCCCGGATCGATCCTGGGCCGCGATTGCATCGTGTATCCGCTGACCTCGTGGCAGGGTGTTTTGCCCTGCCACCACATCGCAAAAAGCCACGGCGAGCTGCATGTGGTGAAGCGCCGCTGAAGATCCCGAGATCCTCCGCGAGGGATCGCTTTGCGGAAGGCCCCTATCAAATCACCCAATCCCCCGCACTGCCCGATTCGGACGGAGGGACCAGATCGGTCAGGGGGATGTCGGCACACGAAGCGAGTAGCGCCTCGTTCGCGCGGATCCACGCCTCGTGGACGCGGTTGGCCGAAGCCCCGCCGTTGCCGGGACTGCTTTCGATGAGGGCCCCTCCCTCCATCGCGAGGGCGATCTCGGCGAGGGAGATCTCGGACGGATCGCGGGCGAGGAGATACCCCCCGTATTTTCCCCGACGACTCAGGACCAGTCCGGCCTGACGCAGGGCCGTCAGGATCTGGACGAGATAGTTCGGCGAGAGCCGCTCTGCCGCCGCGAGTTCCTCGACCTGCCGCACTTCCCCCGTCGCATGACGGCTCGCCAGTTGGGCGAGAACCTGACAGGCATACTCGGTCTTGAGAGGGAGCCGCATGATGCAAAAAGGACTTGCAAAAACGTATCTACAATACATTAGTAAGTGACGCAACATTAAAATCATACTTCCAGCCCATTTCTCTCATGGCCAAATCCGGCAACGAAGCACTCAAGGAAGCCAGCAACTACCTGCGCGGGACCATTCTCGAAGGTCTCGCCAACTCGGCGACGGGTTCTCTCTCGGGAGATGACCAAAAGCTCACCAAGTTTCACGGCACCTACCAACAGGACGACCGCGATCTTCGGAGGGAGCGGCGTAAGAAGAAGCTCGAGCCGGTCTATTCCTTCATGATCCGGGTGCGCGCACCCGGAGGGACGGCCACGCCGACACAATGGCTGGAGATGGACCGCCTCGCGCACGAGTATTCGAACGGGGCATTGAAAATCACCACACGGCAGACCTTCCAGCTTCACGGAGTCATCAAGAGCAATCTGAAGCGCACCATCTTCGAAATCAATCAGGCCCTCTACGATACCCTCGCGGCCTGCGGAGATGTGAATCGCAATGTCATTTGCAATCCAAACCCGGCCCAGTCGCAGGTTCGCGCAGAAGTCAGTGAGCTGGCAAAACGGATCTCGAATCACCTCCTTCCGCGCTCCGGTGCCTACTACGACATCTGGATCGGAGACGCCTCCGGCGAACAGGTCAAGGTCACCCAGGATGCCCCGCTGGTGGGGGAGTCCGCCGACGAAGTGGAGCCGATCTACGGGAAATACTACCTGCCGAGGAAATTCAAGATCGCCATTGCCGTACCTCCGAGCAACGATGTGGACATCTATGCCCACGATCTCGGGTTCCTCGCGATTCTCGACGATTCGCAAACGAAGATCCTCGGATACAACGTGACCGTCGGTGGCGGCATGGGAATGACCCATGGAAACGAAGCCACTTTCCCCCGGCTCGCGGATGAAATGGGCTTTTGCCTTCCCGAGCAGGTCCTTGCCGTCGCCGAGTCGGTCTTGCGCGTTCAGCGCGACCACGGAAACCGCGAGGATCGCGCCAACGCGCGCCTCAAATACACCGTCGAACGGATGGGGCTGGCGGCCTTCCGTGCCGAGGTCGAGGCACTCTGCGGCCATGCTCTCGAATCGGCCCGCCCCTTCCGATTCGAATCCAACGGAGACACCTACGGCTGGACCGAGGACCATCTCGGCAACTGGCACTATGGACTCTACATCGAGAACGGCCGGGTCTGTGATCAGCCCGACTATCCCCTGATGACCGGTTTGAGGGAGATCGCGAAAGTTCACGAAGGAGAGTTCTGGATGACGACCAACCAGAATCTCATCATCGCGAAGGTCACGCCCGCCGCGAAACCGCGCATCGAAGCGATGCTGAAGGAATACGGCATGTTCGAGTCCGTCAATCGAAGTGCCTTGCGCCTCCATTCGATGAGTTGCGTGGCGCTCCCGAGCTGTGGTCTGGCCCTTGCCGAAGCACAACGCTTTCTTCCCGATGTGGTCGGTCGTCTCGAGAAAGTGCTGGAGGGAGCAGGTCTCCGTCACGATGCCATCACCATCCGCATGACGGGATGCCCCAATGGCTGTGCCAGGCCCTACATCGCGGAAATCGCCTTTGTCGGCAAAGGTCCGGACACCTACAACATCTACCTCGGCGCGGGCTTCGCCGGAGACCGTCTCAACAAACTCTATCGCACCGCCGTGAAAGGGGGCGAGATCGAGACAGTCCTCCGCCCTGTCCTTCTCGACTACGCTGCCAATCGGCTCCCAGGGGAACGATTCGGCGACTTCACGGTCCGCGCTGGTTATGTGAAGGCGACCGAGCATGGCCGCGACTTTCACAAAGACGTGGTGGAGGGTGTCTCCGCCTGATCTTTCACCGATCTTCCCGTTCGCCTTACCTGCGCATAGCGTTATCTCCTTTCCATTCGCTCTTCCGACAAACGACAATCGCCAACCGTCACGTAACGACCATGTCTCCCCAATCTCCCCTTCGGCCCGATCAGCAGAAGCTCGCGGACCAACTCACGCAAAACCTGGATCGCGATCAGGCGCTCTGGTTGGCCGGTTTCTTTTTTGGCAAAGCGGGCGGATCCGGCCAGATCGCAACCGCCGCAGGGAATCCCGCAGCAGCGGCCAAACGCAAGCTCACTGTACTGTACGGATCCGAGTCTGGAAATGCGGAAAAGCTGGCGGCCTCCATCATGAAGGTCGCGGACAAGGCCGGATTCAAGGCGACACTTTCCAACATGGGCGACGCGAAGCCCGCCTCCCTAACCAAGGCCGAAAATCTTCTCGTCGTCGTCAGCACCTGGGGCGAGGGAGATCCGCCGGACAATGCGACATCCTACTACGAAGTGTTCATGGGCGAGGCCATGCCCAGACTGGAAGGGGTGAATTTTGCCGTCTGCGGCCTCGGTGACACCAGCTACGAACACTTCTGCAAGATGGGGAAGGACTTCGACGCCCGCCTGGCCGCGCTCGGAGCCATCCGCATCCAGGATCGCGCCGATTGCGATGTCGACTATCAGGGAACCTTTGACGCCTGGCTCAAGGGAGCGCTCGCCGCGTTTCCCGGAGGCGGCGATGCCAGTCCGGGTGGTTCGGGAGCGGGTGCTCCGAGCCTGTCCATCCCGCCGGTCGCCGACCTGGAATTGTACAGCAAGGAAAATCCCTATCCCGCCGAAGTGCTTGAGAAGATCGTTCTCAACGGCACCGGTTCCTCGAAGGAGGTATTGCACATCGAGTTGAATCTCGACGGATCCGGACTTGCCTACGAACCGGGTGACGCCCTCGGCATTCTCCCGGTGAACCGGGCCTCGCTTGTCGACGAAGTACTGGCCGCCACAGGACTGGACGGAGGGGCGATGCTCGACGGAAAGAGCCTGCGCGAGGCCCTGAGCCACGACTTCGACATCACCACCCTGCAGCCCGCCATCGTCGACAAATACAACGCCGTCGCGAAGGATGCGGAGCTTCAGAAACGCCTTGATGAAGAGGGCCGCCCCACCCTAAAAGCCTGGGTCGACGGACGCCAGCTCATCGACCTGCTCCTCGCCTATCCCTTCCGTTCGTGGACGCCCGAAAGTTTCACCGGCACCCTGCGCAAGCTCGCCCCGCGCCTGTATTCCATCGCCTCGAGCCTGAAAGCCCATGAGAACCAGGTCCATCTCACCATTGCGGCGGTGCGCTACCACAGCCAGGGACGGGATCGCATCGGAGTGTGCTCCACCTACATCGCAGATGAAGTCGCCGTCGGCGACACCGTGCGTATTTACTTCCACCACAACAACAACTTCCGCCTTCCCGAGAGCGGAGACACCCCGATCCTCATGATCGGTCCCGGCACAGGGATCGCCCCCTTCCGCGCCTTCATTGAGGAGCGCGCCGCCCGCGGAGCAAAAGGGAAAAACTGGCTCTTTTTCGGCGACCAGCACTTCAGCTACGACTTCCTCTATCAGCTCGAATGGCTCGAGTATCTCGAGAGCGGCGTCCTCACGGATCTTAGCCTCGCATTTTCTCGCGATCAGAAGGAGAAGATCTACGTGCAGCATCGTCTCATCGAGCGCGGCGAAGAAGTCTATCGCTGGCTCGAGGCGGGGGCTCACGTCTACGTCTGCGGAGATGCCTCACGCATGGCCAAAGACGTGCAGCAGGCCCTCATGGAAGTCATTGCGACCCACGGGAAGAAGACTCCGGAGGAGGCCAAGGCCTACCTCGAGGCGATGCGCAAGGCGAAACGCTACCAACGCGACGTGTATTGAGGCAGAGCCGGACGGAGCCGAGGTCCGGAACCAAGCGAATCGTTTCTGACGAAAGCCGAAAAACATCCGGCGGCCACCTCGTCGAGGCGACCGCCGGACGATTCGCGTTCGCTCACTTCGCGTAGGCAACCGGAGCCGGTGCCGTCGGGCAGGCAGCCTGTTGCTGTTTGTGCTTGCAGGCACCAAGGGTGAGAGCGGCGACGGCAAGGACGAGGGTGACGAGGATTGATTTCATAGGATTCGGTTCAGAGTTCGGAGTTAGACAAAAAAGCGGAAGAACCGGAAAACCCGGCCCATTCCGCCACATACCGCCATACGCAGGATCGCCACGAGACCTTTCAGCCGCCGAAACTCGATCACATCGCCCTCCAGCCAACTTGCCAGGTCCGCGAGATCCTCCAATGACCTTCCCTAAACGGTCGTCAGACGAAGTCCTTAGAAAGTTTTAAAAAATTTTCTCCCGTCCTTGTAGTTTCCATACTCTTTCGTGCCGAGGCGCTACGGTTTCCCGTCCGCGAAGATTGCGTTCGGACAAGTCCTGGAGGAATCAGTGGTTTAGAACGAACTCCGCTGAATTCAGCAACGACCAGAGGAGATCTTCGTAGCGCGGGCGGTCCGGTTTTTCGCCAAGATGGGCGAGGGTGATTCGACGTTCGTTGTCTTCCGGTTTCCGGGAGAAGAGACGTAGGTAGATTTCCTCAACCGCCGCTGAGGGTGGTTTGGCGAGGAGCGCATCGAGCCACGGACTCTTTGCGGCGAGCTTGCGCTGGAGGCTGTCGGAATTCATGAGGTGCAGTGCCTGCACAACGCTACCTCCGGTTTCGCGTTCGCAGGGCGGAGCCGCGCTTGAGTCGGGGCGCCCAAAGGCGTCGAGGAAATCGCTCGGAAGGAGGTGGTTCCATTGACGCATCGCGCGCCCGTCACCGGGAAGTCCGGTGAGCTTCTCGGGCTGTCCCGTGATCGCCGAGATCGCGTCGAGGAGGACCTCGCCAGAAAGACGACGTCGATAGCTGCGGGAAAAATTCCGATGATCGGCAACGTTGGATTCGTTCGGCACGGAACTCTGTTGGTAGAGTCGGCTGTTGAGGATCACGCCGAGAGTGTGTTTCTGGTCGAATCCATGGGAGGCAAAATCCTTTGCGAGCCAATCGAGGAGGGCCGCGTTGACCGGCGGATTGGATTCGCGGAAGTCATCGACAGGGTCGACGAGACCACGCCCGAACATCGCCGCCCAGACCCGATTGACCATGGCTTTGGAAAAATGGGGATTCTCCGGCTTCGTGAGCCAGTCGACAAAAGCCCGGCGCGGATCGCTTGTCGGCTCGATCACGGAAAACGCCTCTCCTCCGGGCGGTCGGGGGATCATGACGGCTTCGCTCACGGGATGAGTCACCTTTCCTCCGGGCTCGAACCACCAGAACTCGGGCTCTCCCGAAATCGGCGCGGAGATACCCTGGCCTTTCTGCCGCATGGAACCGAAGAACGCGGCCATAGAATAGTAATCGTCCTGGCTCCAGCGTTCGGAAGGATGGTGATGGCATTTTGCACAGCTCAGACGAACGCCGAGGAAGAGCTGCGAGACAAACTCGGCCATCTCCGCTGGTTCGCGCTTGTCGCGGAGCACCGCGACCGGACCGTATTCATGAGAGCCGCCCGAGGCGGTGAGGAGTTCGGCGACGAGTTCGTTCCAGGGAGTGTTGTCGCGGAAGTGCTCACGGATCCATTGGTCGAGGAGATAGACGGGCTTCACCCCGACGCGCTGGGTGTTTGGGCGGAGCAGGTCTCCCCATTTCACCGCCCAGAAATCGGCGTAGTCGAATCGATTCTCGGGCCCGAGAAGACGGGCGACGAGTTTGGCGCGTTTGTCAGGTGAGGAGTCGGCAGCGAAATGCTGTGCCTCCTCGATCGAGGGCAGGCGCCCCAGCACGTCGAGGGTGGCACGTCGGAGGAATTCGTCGTCGCGGCACGGTTCCGAGGGGTAGAGTCCGAGATCCTGAAAGCGGGCGTAGGCGAGGTCATCGATGGGATTGTTCCGAGGCAGGGAGGTATATCGCTCCGCCGGGAGGAGTGTGTCGGGCGGGATGACAACACGCATCGCCGCAACCTGTTCGACGTAGCGGACGATGACGCTGTTTTCTCCAGGGATCTTGCCCGCCGTGACCCGACCATCGTGATCGACCGAAGCGAAAGCCTTGTCATTGGAACTGAATTCACAGAGTTGGGTGACATCGCGTTGCGTGCCATCGGAGTAGGTGACGGTGACTTTCAACGGCTTCGTCTCGCCCTTCCTGAAGCGGACCTCGGAAGGCTCAATCGCGATGCCGACAGGGTCGGGCTCATTCGGGATGGAACGCGGCGCACCCTCGGCGATCCATTGGCGCAGGACCTTGTAGAAGGCAGAGTCCTTCTCGAAGCGCTTGTCGCCTTCGTGGGGAATCCCGTTGGTGGCTTTGAGGAGGAGGAGGGAATGATCCGGCGCGGAGGGGAAAATGCGCCGCCCCCTCGCGTCGAAGACGATCTCGCGGTAGTCGGAGTCGGGATCGAAGGAGAAGATCGAGAGATGAAAGCCATTCTGTCCGTCGGTCTTGGCGTGACAACTCCCCGCCATGCAGCCGGAACGGGTCATGATCGGGAGGACGTCGTTTTCGAAAGAAACCGTGGCAACGGACTCGGAGCGGAGAGTTCCGGCTCCTGACAAACACAGAATTGTGAGCAATACCCTATTCATTCTTCAGGGCGACAGGGTTGGGTTTGGGGGTGGCTTCCGGCCTGGGGGAGGCCGCCGCGATTGTTTGGGCCAGCTTACCTTTGTCATCCCAGGCGCGGAGTTTGCCGTCCTCGCCACCCGCGTAGGTCCAGAGGCTCGTGCGGTCAAAGACCAGGGCAAAGAGCGGTGTACCCGCATTCTCAAAGGCGCGTTCCTTCGCCCCGGTGGAGCGTTGTTCGCCTTCGTGTTCCTTCAGATCGGTGAAGGCGGAAGGTTTGCCGGACTCGGGGATGGCGACGATGAAGTCCGTGTTGATCTGCTCCGCCTTCTTTCGGTCTTTTTCCTCGGCCTTGCGTTTTCCGTTCACCGGATCGACGAGCCAGGTCAGGCCGTAGAGCGGACCGCTCCGGTTGCTGCTGAATGAGCCGATCTTTTTCCCCGTCTCGAGACTCCAGACCTTGATCTCCTCGTCGTCGCCACCGCTGGCGAGACGAACTCCGTCGGGGGAGAAGGCCGCGGTGAGCACGTAACCGGTATGCCCTTCGAGACGCTTCACGATCTCATGTTTCGCCGTGTCACGAACGACGATGAGTTTGTCAGCGGAGGTCGACGCATAACGTTTTCCGTCGGGGGCAAGGGACAGGGAAAAGATCGAGTCGCGATGGGCCGTATCGAAGGTCTTGATCGATTCCGGATCGAGAGTGATGTCGTGAAGTCTTCCGATCTGCGTCGGGACGGAGTCGGCGACGAGGAGCCGTTTTCCTCCATCGAGAAAGAGAAGCGCGGTCTGGCGACCGAGGAAGGGATCGGCAATTTCCCGAGTGGGTGTTTGCGGCGAAGACGGATTCCAGAAACGCACCGAGCGGAAGCCACCCGAGACGAGTTGTTTTCCGTCGGGAGAAAAGGCGAGCGACTGCACCAGGTCATCATGAGCTGCGGTCGTGGCAAAGGACTCGAGACGGTAGGCGGGAGTCTTTCCCTTCTCAGCGGGCACGATATGGTACCAGTCAATCTGACCACCCCGACCCGCTGCGAGCGTTTTTCCGTCGGGTGAAAGGGCGAGCGCAAGGATGGGAGTGTAGGAGCCAGGAAGCGTCCCCTGCGGAACTTCCGACTTTTCGGGAAGGTTGAGCTTTACCCAGCGACCCTTGTCCCAGGGGGCACCTGCGTCGACCCATTGCTCGAGGGCGGAGATTTGCCTGGGATCGAGTTGGCCTTTGGGTGGCATGTGCATTTCCGCATCGGGAAAGAGCACCTCGAGGAGGAGGCTCTCTTTCGCCTTTCCTGGCACAATCGCCACATCCGTATCTCCGCCCTCGAGAAGTGACTCGCGCGAGTCAATGAGGAGGCCGCCCTTCCGCTTTGCCTCCGTATGGCATTGGACGCATTCCTTTCGCAAAATCGCGAGAGGATCCAGCACATCGGTGGCCCCGGCGGGAACCGCCAGGGCGAAAATTGCGAGAAGGGTCTGACGAATCGTTAACCTGCATTTCTCATTCTCCTTCGTCGCGAGCCGCAGAGAGGATCCATTCCCG
>CALDKL010000077.1 GCA_937898895.1 uncultured Verrucomicrobiae bacterium
GGAACCCACCGCGAGTTCGGGAACGGATCAGATGGAGTTTGAGTTCTGAATCGCAGAGCCTGGCGAGGCACGGCGGAATTCCGTGATTCCGGTTTCGAACCGAGGGGTTTCCTTTCTGTTTCTCAATCGATCACGGCTCCTCCTCTTCATCGCCTTCCTCCTCGACGATCTCCTCGTCTTCGTCCTCTTCCGCCTCGTCGATGAATTCTTCTTCGATTTCGGATGGGTCGGTTTCGGGAAGGGCGGTGACCTGGGATTCGTCCTCCTCTTCTCCGTCGCGGACGACGAGGGCGATGTCCTGAATCGTTTCGCCGTCCTTGAGATTCATCAGCCTCACTCCGGACGCATTGCGGCCGGTGATGCGGATGTCGGAGACGCGGATGCGGACCGACTGGCCGGTATTCGTCATCAGCATGAGGTCATCGCTATCGCCGACGCGGAGGCCGGCAGAGACGAGTCCGGTCTTCTCGGTGACGCGCATGGTGATGACGCCTTTGCCGCCGCGGCCCTTGGTGGGATAATCGCCAAAAGGGGTGCGTTTGCCGAGGCCCCGTTCGCTGACGACCAGGAAGTGTTTGTCGTCGTCGACGACGGTGAGTCCCACGAGGTAGTCGCCCGGACGCGGCCGTATCCCGGTGACACCGGCGGAGCTGCGGCCCATCGGGCGGATTGTCTTCTCGTTGCAGCGAACGGCGTAGCCGCGGTTCGTGACCATGGAGATGTCGTTGCTGCCGTCGGTGAGAACGACGTGAGTGAGTTCGTTGCCCTCCTCGATGCGGATCGCGACAATGCCATCCTTTCGGAAGTTGCGAAAATCGGAGAGTTTCGTTTTCTTGACCTTGCCGCTGCGCGTTGCGAAGAGGACGAAAAGGGTGTCGACGAAGGTGGCGTCCTTGTCCTCGCGCCCATGCGCCTCGATACGGAGAACCGAGGCGATCTTCTCTTCGGGGCGGAGGTTGAGCAGGTTCTTGATGGAGCGGCCCTTCGAGACCCGGCTGCCTTCGGGAATCTGATAGACCCGCTCGACATAGACGCGACCGGTGTCGGTGAAGAACATCAGGTAGTCGTGCGCGGTCGCGGCGAAGAGATGCTCGACGAAGTCGTTCTCATCTTCCTTGTCGGCGGCCTCGCGCGTTTCCATGCCCCTCAGCCCCTTGCCGCCGCGCGCCTGGGTGCGGTACTCGATGGCGGGGGTTCGTTTGATGTAGCCGCGATGGGTGATCGTGATGAGGTTCGAGTCGTTCGCGATCAGGTCGACGTTGGCGATCTCGCCTTCCTCGGCGGCTCCGAAGTCGGTGCGGCGCGGAGTGCCGTGTTTGGCTTTCACCTCCTGCAGCTCATCTTTGATGATCCGGAGGACGCGTTCCTCACGGGCGAGGATGTCGAGCAGATCCTTGATCGTTTCGAGGAGACCTTCATAGTCGGCCTTGATCTTATCCCGCTCGAGTCCGACGAGTTGGTAGAGCCGCAGTTCGAGGATGTGGTCGACCTGTTTGTCGGTGAGCACGTAGTGCCCGGGTTGGATCTTGAGACTCTCTTGGCCGCGCAGTAGGATGCCGAGGGCTTCGGCGGCATCGGTGGTGAAGGTGTAGGCCTTGATTCTCGCCCGCGCCTCGTCCCGCGTCTTCGAGTCGCGGATCATGCGAATGAAATCGTCGAGGTGACCGAGGGCGAGGAGGTAGGCCTCGAGCCGTTCGGCCTGTTCCTCGGCCTTTCCGAGCAAATAGCGGGTGCGCCGGAGGATGACTTCGCGGCGGTGCTCGATGTAGCAGTTGATTGCGTCCTTGAGGTTCAGCAGCTTCGGCCTCCGCTGGTCGATTGCGAGCATGTTCACCGCAAAACTCGAGGCGAGGGCGGTGTGTTTGTAGAGATTGTTCAGCACGACCTGGGCGCGGGCATCGCGCTTCAGATCGACGACGACGCGGGTGTTCTCGTCGGACTCATCGCGGACCGCGCTGATCTCGGGAATGATCTTCTCGTTGGCGAGCTCGGCGATGCGCTCGACGAGGCGGGCGCGGTTCACTGCGTAGGGAATCTCGGTGATGATGATTTGCTCGCGGCCTTTCGCGTCCTCGGCGATCTCGGCCTTGCCCCGGACCTTGATGCTGCCTCGCCCGGTCGCCGTATACTCGCGGATGCCCTGGGTGCCGAGAATGGTGCAACCCGTCGGGAAATCGGGACCCTTGATGTAGGTGAGCAGCTCGGCGATGCTGATCGAGGGATTGTCGATCGTCGCACAGATGCCGTCGACGACCTCGGAAAGGTTGTGCGGCGGGATGTTCGTGGCCATGCCGACGGCGATGCCGGTTCCTCCATTGACGAGCAGGTTCGGGATGGCGGCGGGGAGGACGGCGGGTTCCTCGTTCGTCTCGTCGTAGTTGGCGACGAAATCGACCGTGTCCTTCTCGAGGTCGGTCATGAGAGCCGATCCGCAATGGGTGAGCCGGGCCTCGGTGTACCGCATCGCGGCGGGCGGATCGCCTTCGACCGATCCGAAGTTCCCCTGGCCGTCGACGAGAATGTCGCGCATGGACCAGGGCTGGGCCATGTTCACAAGGGTGGGATAGATCGCGCCGTCCCCGTGGGGGTGGTATTTCCCCATCGTCTCGCCGACGATACGGGCGCACTTGAGGTGTTTCTTGTTCGGCGCGAGCGAGAGGTCGTGGTGCATCGCGTAGAGCAGACGCCGCTGCGAGGGCTTCAATCCGTCGCGGGCGTCGGGCAAGGCGCGCGAGATGATGACGGACATCGAATAGTCCAGAAAGGACTGCGACATCTCGTCGGCCACGTTGATGGGAGAAATGCCGCTTTCGCCGGGGGGAGGGGGCGGAGAAGCGGGAGGGAGATCAGAGTCGGGGGTCATAAGTCACGGGTCATGCGCCACGAATTTCCGTAATCGCCGATGGAGCGGATGTAGTCGTTTCGGTCATTCGGGAAAGGCGTTCAATGAAAACGCTCCAAGCCGTCCCATGTAGAGCGGACTCGCTCTCGCGTTCGGGGGTCAGCTAGGCCAACCTCGGCCAAGGTGTAGTGGCAGCGGGCGAAGTTACACGGTGCACAAGTAATCAGAAGGTTGTCCAAGTCGTTGTTTCCACCGCGAGCGTGCGGCAACAGATGGTCGTATTGGAGCCACATCGCTTGGAAGGCAGCATGCTGGGTAGGATTCGTAGTGCCCCAAGATAGCACGTCGGGATAAATGGCTCGAATGCGGGAGCGCACCTCCGCCCGAATTACGGGGATGCCGCAAAAGCGGCAATGGAAACCATCGCGCTCGTGGAGAAGGCGCTTCTCGGCGGCCGTGGGCATCCGCAAGGTGCCGCGTTCGCTGCGTGGAATGCTTGGTGGAGCGTCCGCGAATTCGCGGAACTGAACGTGCGGACTAGCGGTGCCCCAAAGCGACTCGGTCCACTCCCGGATAATCGGCAAATCGGCGAGGCGAAGGAGCTGCCCGGCCAGCTCCCGATGTCCGGCCAGGTGAGCCGATACAGCGGCGTCGAGATAACGCGCGGCATCAGCTATCTCGGCGACAGGCTCGCGAAGGCAACGACGATCAGTCAACGGCGTGGTTGGCAATGGTTCGTTCATAGGACTCGCGTAGCAGCGCCTAACGTGGTATTTGTAGCGAAACGCAACGCCTGCTCGATGACTCCGGCCTCAAGATTTGGGTAACGTTGCAGGAGTTCTCAGCGGTCCGTCCGGCGTTGATCATCTCGACGATGGTCGAAACCGTGACTCTCGTTCCACGGATGCAGGCTTGCCCCTGCATGACGCCGGGACGAAAGGTGATGCGATCAAGTCCTTCCAGGTGGGTCATTTCGATTGATGGCCTGAAGTTGATCTGCCATACGATGGAACGAGACGACATGGCTGCGGCATGGGCTTCCAGCCCATGCATCGAGTGAGGACTCCGAAGGCCCCGGTCCGCACGTTCCCTCCGAGGCGAAGTTGAATCGGTTTGCGGCGTCCTGCCAAGGTGCATGGGCTGGAAGCCCATGCCACATGAGGAGATGCGTCCTTCGTATAACATCCAATCATTGAAGGTTTCAAACGTCGAGATTCCTCACATTCAGCGCGTGATCCTCGATGTACTGGCGACGGGGTTCTACCGCGTCACCCATCAGAATGGTGAACATCTTGTCGGCCTCGACGGCGTTGTCTTCGTCCATCTTCACGCGGAGGAGCTTCCGGGTCGCGGGATCCATCGTGGTGTTGAAAAGCTCCTTGGCGTTCATCTCGCCGAGACCCTTGAAGCGCTGGATCTCCATGCCGCGCTTGCCGATCTCCATGATCTTCGAAAGGATCTCGGGGACGCTGAAGACGGGATGGGTCTTCGCATGATCGCCTTCGCCTTCGACGATCTGGAAGAGCGGTTCATCCTGCGAGGAGAAGTGCTTCACGTCGAGCCCCAGCTCGCCGAGGCGAGAGAGAAGCTTGGCGATGGAATTGGCCTCGTGGATTTCGACGAGACGGGCGCGGCGACTGGGTCCGTCGGACTTTCCGCCGACGGTGCCATCGCCATCGAGGAGGACGGGACGGCGGCCGAAGAGATGCAGATCGGCGTTCTCCGCTGCAAAATCACGCAATTCAGATTCGCCGACGAAATAGCGCACCGTCACGGTGTTGCCCTCGCGCACCTGCACGAGGTATTCCGGAAACCTGCCATCGCGTCCGGCGGCGAGGTAGTCTTCGAAATCGCCCGAGTTCCGCGCGATGACGTCGCTGTAGCGATTCAGCTTCGAGAGCATCTCGAGCACCTCGGTGAGTTGCTCGTTCTCGAAAGCCTCTCCCGAACCGTCGGCACCCGCCTTCAGCTTCACGTCGCCCGCGCCGAGTTCGATGAGGATCTTGTTGAGCTGCGAGTCGTCCTGAACGTACTGCTCCTTCTTCTTGCGGGTGATCTTGTAGAGCGGCGGCTGGGCGATGTAGACGTAACCGGCCTTCACGAGCGCCGGCATCTGGCGGCAGAAAAAGGTCAGCAACAGGGTGCGGATGTGGGCACCGTCAATGTCGGCATCGGTCATGATGACGATCTTGTGGTAGCGTGCTCTTTCGAGACGAAAGGAACCCTCGCCTTCGCCGTCGCCGATACCCGCTCCGATCGCGGTGATCATGGTCTGGATTTCCTTGTTCTGAAGCACCTTGTCGAGCCGGGCTTTTTCGACATTGATGAGTTTTCCGCGGATCGGCAGGATTGCCTGGGTGCGGCGGTCGCGACCCTGTTTGGCGGAGCCGCCGGCGGAATCACCTTCGACGATGTAAATCTCGCTTTCGGCGGGGTCGCGCGAGGAGCAGTCGGCGAGCTTGCCGGGCAAGCCTCCGCCGGTCATGGCCGACTTGCGCACCGTCTCGCGGGCCTTGCGGGCCGCTTCGCGGGCGCGGGCGGCGTTGACGACCTTGTCGACGATGCGTTTGGCGATTTGCGGATTCTCTTCGAAGTAGGCATTGAGTCCGTCGTAGACGATGGAGGCGACAACACCTTCGACCTCGTTGTTGACGAGTTTTTCCTTCGTCTGAGAACTGAAGCGAGGGTTCGGGTGCTTCACGGAGAGCACCGCGACGAGTCCCTCGCGGCAATCTTCGCCGGAGAGAGCGGGGTCCTTGTCCTTGAGCAGCTTGTTGTTCTTTGCGTAGTTGTTGATCGCCCGGGTCAGGGCAGCGCGGAGGCCGCTGAGATGCGTGCCTCCGTCGCCGTTTGGAATGGAGTTGGCGAAACAGAGGATGTTCTCGTGATACTCGCCCGTGTACTGCATCACGATGTCGGCGTAACAATCGTCCTGCACCGTCTTGCCGGCATCGTCGATGTCGACCTTGCGACGCCCATTCAGTACGATGGGATTCGCGTGGATCAGCTCTTTGTTCTCGCCGAGCTGGCGAACGAATTCGACGATGCCTTCTTCGTAATAAAAGGTCGCCTTGCGTTCCGAGTCGCCGCGTTCATCGACCAACTCGATCGTGATGCCGGGGTTCAGGAAGGCGAGTTCGCGGAGGCGCGCGATGAGGTAGTCGAAATTGAATGCCGCGCCCGCCGTGAAAATCGTGACATCGGGGAGGAAGCTGATCTTCGTGCCGGTGCGCTCGGGGTCGTCGAGCGTGCCGATCACCTCGAGCGGGCGGGTCGTCTTGCCGCGTTCGAAAGCGATGTGGTAGATCTTGCCATCACGGTAGACCTCGGCCTTGAACCAGTCGGAGAGAGCGTTGACGCACTTCGCCCCGACGCCGTGGAGGCCTCCGGAGAATTTGTAGGCACCCTGACCGAACTTGCCACCGGCGTGGAGGTTTGTCAGGACGAGTTCGATGGCCGGCATCTTGAACTTCTGATGCATGTCCACGGGGATGCCCCGACCGTCGTCCTCGACGGAGATGGAACCATCCGCATGGATCGCGATGACGACTTTTTTGCAGTGTCCGGCGAGGTGCTCGTCGATCGAGTTGTCGAGCACCTCGAAGACGGTGTGGTGGAGACCGCGCTCCGTGGCGGGGTCGCCGATGTACATCCCGGGCCGTTTGCGGACGGCCTCGAGCCCTTCGAGTTTGTCGATTTGGGCGGCATCGTAATCACCCGTCGGCTTCGGGGGGAGGGGGGAATCGTCGGCTTCGGACATGGTGGGAACGGAGGGGCGGAAATTGGCGGAAGAACGGCCCGAAGACACCTTCCCGGAGGCAGGTCGGACGAGGCGATTTCGCGAGACTCCACCATAGCGAATCGCCCCGAAAGATCAAGGATTTGGAGCCCTTTTGACCTCCCCGAGAGCACCTTTTTTCACCCCAGGTTGAAATGTGGCCGCACCGCCTGATTTCCGGTCTGATTGCCCGAGATCGAGGCCCCTCTTCTCCTCGCTGGAGTTTGCGAGGGGATCGAGTTGTGGTGGACCATCGAAGGGGGTTGAGTCAGCGGCCGGACCCTCTGGAATCGCGATCAGTTCGCCCGCAAGAACGCCACCAGATCTGCCACATCCTGTGCGGTCAGGCCGAGCTGCGCGGCGCTGAGCATGAGGGAGCGGTTCAGTTTCTGATTCGAGCCGATTTGTTTGCGGGGGATCATCTGGGTGAGGCCGCCCATGCTCGTGATGATGACGGGATTGCCCTCCTGGATGATGAGCCCGTGGATCGTCTTTCCTTCCTTGGTGAGAAGGACCGATCCGTCAAATCCATGCGCGATGTCGGCACTGGGATCGATGATGCTGCGGGCGATGACTTCGTCGGTCTGGGTGCGGCCCCAACCGTCGAGAGGGGGGGCGAATTGTACACCCACCCCACCGATCTCGTGGCACATGATACAGCGCGCCGAGGTCGCCTTGCCGCGCTCCGCATCCCCTTTCAACGCCAGGACCGTCTCCACGGAGAGGGCCGATTTCTGCGTTTCGTCCGGGGCCGGGGTCATCACTTCCTGGATCACGACTTTGGCCGGATCGTAGATGCCGCGAGCCTTCAGTTCGGGGAGGAGTTCGTGCTCTTTCCACTCGTTGTTCATCCGGTTGATGAGCCACCAGACCGCATCACTTTTCAGGGGGGTGTCGAGTTGGGCGATTGTTAGCATCGCCTTGGCCGCGCCCTTGGTGCGGACGAAGGCGATGGCGTCGAGCGACTGCCGCCGCTGCGCCAGGGAGAGGTTTTCCGCCTGCACCCGAGTGAGAAAATCCTCGACGGCCGAGGCGGGATGGAGTCGCCAGGCGATGCCGCCGAAGACCTCTCCCCAGAGACGTGGATCGTCGTGTCCGATGGCCTTTTTCACGGCGGCGAAGACCTCGTTTTCCTTGCCGGTGGCACCCGTGCCAAAGGCCTCGAGGTAGCTGCGGTCCTTGCCGTCGTAGCCTCTTGCGATGGCGACGAGGAGGTCTTTCGAGAGGTCGAAGGGGAGGTTTCTCATTGCCAGTGCGACTTCGCGCCGCACGGCGGG
>CALDKL010000078.1 GCA_937898895.1 uncultured Verrucomicrobiae bacterium
TCGCAGGGAAAAGAATAAATTCGCGAAAAACAATGTCAAATCGGAGCCTTTTTTGGCGGGGGCGTGATTCTTTTACGGCAGGATCGGGGAAGTTCATTTACAAAAGACCTCCGGATTTGGAACTCTGTTTTCAGCTCCTTCTTGACCAGGAGGGCTCTCCCGCTAAGCTGCACACCCCTCCGATTGAAACGACCAACTGCCGTGACACCTTCGCTCAAAATCCTCCGCCGCCTTGCCAAACCCCATTGGTTTGAGACTCTCGAGTTGATCAAATGCTCGGGAGGAATCTCCGTGGGCGACTTGGCCGAGGCTCTTGGCATGAGCTATATGGGGGTGAAGAAACACTGCATGGCCATGCAGAAGTTGGGGTGGCTCGATACCTGGCGAAATCCGAAGGCGGTCGGGCGCCCGGAAAAGCTCTATCGCCTCACCGATAAAGTGACCCCTCTGTTTCCGCAGATCGGCAATGAGGTCTGCCTCTCGATCCTCGAGGCGGCGAGCCAACTCGAGACGAATGCGGCGGAAAAACTGTTGCTGGCGTTTTTTCGCGGACAGTTGGAGCGCCTTGCGCCGACGGTGACGGGAGACTCCGTCCAGGAGCGCGCGGAAAAGCTCGCGGATGCGAGGAATGCCTCGGGGCACTATTCGCGCTGCCTCTGGTCGGAAGAGGAAGGGCTTCGCATCGAGGAGTTCCATCAGCCGCTCCAGCCGCTCTTTGATCGCTACCCGACGCTCGAGCGAATGGAGGTGCAATTGTTCGAGCGTCTCCTCGGTGCCCGCGTCGACCGGAATGTGTTCCGGACCGCCGCGCTCACGAGATACCGGTTTGACATCCTGCCGCGCTAGTGTCGATTCCCGGCGTCATGGGAAAATACGCCGACGAAAACGTGCTGGTCATCACGAGGGATCTCTTTGATCGCCTCGGCGCCTTCCAGGGAATTTCCTTCGAAGTGGAACACTTCCTTCCGTCGATTCTGGACCCCGCGAGCAATTTTTTTCTCAACCGGGATCTGGCGGAGGAGGATCCGTCCCACAAGCAGATCATTCCCTATGCGATCTTCCGACATGGGGATCGTTTTCTGCATTATGTGCGCGGAGGGGGAAGCGGGGAGAAACGACTTGCCGCAAAAGGATCCATCGGAATTGGCGGACATATCAACGATACCGACCATGCTGCCTCCTCGCTCGACAAAGATACCTATACCACGGGCGTGGAACGAGAGATCCATGAAGAACTGAATTTGTCGGGGGAGCATCGACAGGAGATCCTCGGGTTGATCAATGACGATTCGAATGAGGTGGGACAGGTTCACCTCGGGGTGGTGCACCTCTTCACGCTCGACAGCGATCAGGTCAGCGCAGCGGAGGACAACATCACCGACCTTCGCTTCCTCACCTTGGAGGAACTCGTCGAGGCGCGGGAACGTCTCGAAACCTGGTCGCAGATTTGTCTGGACGGTCTCCTGCGACGCGACAAAAACGACGGCTCCGGATGCTGAACCGTTGTGCGCCCCGGTCACCCCGGAGTTCTCACGAACGCGCCACGTTCGGGTGAGTGATCGAAACGAGCCCGTAGCCGAGCCCAAGGCCGTAAAACAGCCCCCAGGAGAGTCCGGCCAACGATGAGACCTGGCGCGATTCGAGGGGGAGCGCCACCGCGAGGATGCCCCGGTTCTGCAGGGAGGAATAGGCGAGTTCACCGACGTAATATCCCAGAGTTCCCCACAGGAAGAGTAGTGCCACCGCCGGAATCAGTCCTCGTTCCGTTTCGGGGATTGCGGGGCGGAGGATCGCGGCGAGCGCGAGGTATCCCAAAAAGGAACCCGCTATTTCGCCAAACGTGTTCCGGAAAACAAGCCATGTGACCGACCAGAGAAGGGCGTATGCGGAAAATCCCGCTGCAAATCGCAGAGCAAACGCGGCGCGGGGTCTCCGCCCGGTCAATTGCTGGCCAGGCGTGAGGGCGAGTCCTCCCAGACCGAGAAAGACCGAGGCGCAAATAGCATACAATCCTCCTTCCGAACGAAACAGGCCGCTGCCAAAAGCCCATACCGAGAACGCGGCGATGGCAACGAGCGAAAACAACAGTATCGGAAGAATCCGGTGCATGAACGAATCGTGTCGGGCTAGTGTATACAATGCGGGATTTGGAAGCAAGACAAGATCGGAAACTGCTTTACATTCAGGGTGTAGGGCATGATGTTCTTCCCACGCTCTGCCTTCGCAGGAGGGGAAAGCGAAACATTTTTACGGAGAAGACAAGATGGCTAGCCAATACGACAACAAAACAAAAGAGGAAGTGGTGGAGTTCATTCGCCAATACAACCAGGAGAATGGACGCGGTGGCCAATCCGCCGCGATCAAGAAATGGGATCTCAACGGAGTGACCGTGAAATCCTGGCTCAAGAAGGCCGGAGTGGAAACGCCCGGACGTAGTGGAAAGAAAAAGCGTGGCGGCAGGAGGCGTCGTGCCGCGAAGACTCCCGGAGAGGGCGTCAGCAAACCCGGTCGCAAGGCGAATCGAGCGGCGAAGACGGGGGGCGATCTTGAAAAGATCTTTGCTCGCATGGTCGCGATCCGCAAGGAGATGGGCAAACTCGATGCCGAGTACGCCGCCCTCAAGGGTCAACTCTGATTCCTCTGATTCGGTCTGATTTGAAAGCCGCAATGGGGAAACCGATTGCGGCTTTTTGTGTATCGAGTTCGCATCGATTCCTTCCGGTATCACCGCGCCGAGATGATTTTGTTTCGATTTGGATTGGGCCTCGTTTTCTTGATGACTGCGATGTGGAGAATTCCCGTCTCCCATGCAGCGACTGGACATCTTTTGGTCGACTGCGAGAGTGGCCACATCCTGCTCTCGAAGAATCCGGAGGAAGCGCGGCCGATCGCCAGTCTCACCAAGATTGCCGCCGTTTTGGTGGCTCTGGAATGGGCGGAGGCGACGGGCACGCCCCTTTCCACCCCCGTCCCGATTCCGGCGAAGGCGCTTTCCGGAGGGGCGAACCCCCTGGGTTTGCGAGCGGGGGACTCTGTGCCCCTCGAAGCCGCCTTTTTTGCTGCGATGATGGCCTCGGACAATACCTCGACCTACGCTTTCGCCGAATGGATCGGGGCCCGCATGGGGAGTTCGGAGAAGACGGCTGCCGGAGTTGAACGGTTTGTCGAGAGCATGAATGGCCTCGCAGATCGCCTTGGCATGGAGAAGACCCGTTTTGTCACTCCCCACGGACTGGAGGGAACCGACGGAAGATCGGGTGTTTCCACTGCGGTTGATGTCGCGAGACTGGCCCTCGCCGCCCTCGATCATTCCGGTTTGCTCCGCTATGCCTCGGAGGTCTCTCGGGAAGTGGTGTTGTTGCGCGCGGGCAAGCCTTTGTCCGCGACGTTGGTGAACACAAACGAATTGACGGGATCCCGGGGCATTGATGGATTGAAAACGGGAACAACACGGCAGGCCGGCCCCTGTCTCGTGGTGACCGCCACGCGGGATCTGCCGAGTGGGGGCACGACACGTTCGCGCAGGCTCGTCGTGGTCCTGCTCAACTCCGAGGACCGCTTTCGGGAGGCAGTGCTGCTCCTCAATGAGGGGTGGACGGCGTGCGAATCCTGGCTCGCTGCGGGAGGCGAGATTGGCAATCAATGCTTGCGGAAGCCGGGGAAGTAAGGCTCAGTCTCGCCCATGAGAATCGGTTTGCTCAACGGAGGGGGAGATTGCCCCGGACTCAACGCGGTCACCCACGGAGTCGTGGGGACGGCGGTTCGTCTCGGGTGGGAGGTGCTCGGGTTTCGCGATGGTTACGAAGGCTTGCTGTCCCCGGGCGATTACAAGATCCTGCGCGTCGAAAAGACGGAAGGCATCCTGAAGCTCGGTGGTACCATCCTCGGCACGTCGAATCGCGGACATTTCGCCGCGAAGGTCGGAGAAGGGGGGGTGCGCAAGATTCCGACGGAGTTGATGCAGGACGCCTTCCGCACGCTGCGCCGCCTCGGAGTGGGGGCGCTTGTCTGCGTGGGTGGAGACGGCAGCCTGACGACCGCGCTTCAGTTTTTTCAGGAGGGTTTTCCCGTGGTAGGGGTTCCCAAGACGATCGACAATGATCTGGACGCGACGGCGATGACCTTCGGCTTCGACTCGGCCGTGCAGGTTGTGACCGATGCGCTGGACCGACTCCATACGACGGCGGAGAGTCACAGCCGGGTCATGGTCCTCGAGGTGATGGGGCGTCACGCCGGATGGATTGCGCTCAATGGGGGCATCGCTGGCGGTGCCAGCAGCATCCTGATCCCCGAGATTCCCTTTTCCTACGAGAAGGTGGCCGAGGCCATCCTCGAACGGGAGCGGTTCGGGTTCCGGAGTTCCCTGGTGGTCGTCGCCGAGGGTGCGAAGCCAGCGGGCGGAAACCTGGTCGTCGAGTCGTCCGGCTGCGGAGGTGAAGTGCGGCTCGGCGGCATCGGTGAAATCGTCGCGGAAAAGCTCTCCGAACTCACCGGCAAGGAAACCCGCTGCACCCGTCTCGGCCATCTCCAGCGGGGCGGCAGTCCGACTTGTCTCGACCGCATACTCGGGATGCGGTTCGGGGTCGAGGCGGTGAAGCTGATCGAAGAAAAACGCTTCGGGCGCATGGTCAGCTATCAGCAGTATCACGTCGGTTCCGTTCTCATCGAGGATGCAGTGCGCAAACTGAAACTCGTCGATCCCGATGGCGAGGTCGTCGATGCGGCGAAATCGGTCGGAATCTGCTTTGGCGACTAACCAATCCACAACTCATCCTTCCCTGGAATCATGGACTTTCTTCTCGACCTCCTTCAGCAGAACGCGAGACTCTCGACCGCACAGATTGCGGAACGACTTGGCCGGACCGAGGCCGAAGTCACCGAGAGGATCGTCGAACTGCAGGAAAAAGGTGCCATCCTCGGCTATCACGCCGTTGTCGATCCGGAGCGGGCCGGACAGCGCCATGTCTCCGCCCTCATCGAGGTGAAACTCACTCCCGAGCGCGACGGAGGATTTGATCGTCTCGCCCAGCGCATTGCCCGATTTGAACCGGTGAGGAGCTGTTATCTCATGAGCGGAGGCTATGATCTCGCCGTTCTCGTCGAGGGCGAGGATCTGCGCGAGGTGGCGCGTTTTGTCAGTGAAAAACTCAGCACGCTGGACGGAGTGCTTTCCACGGCGACTCATTTTCAATTGAAAGTGTACAAGCAAAGCGGATTTATCGCCGGAGTAGCCGCCGCCGACGAACGTCTCGCCGTCTCGCCCTGATCGATCCCTCGGTGAGTCCGACGGCTCTCCCCTCCCCCGGATGCATGCCGTTGCAGACAGGAGCCGTTGCCCCTCACGAATCTTCCGCCCCCTTTCGTATTCTCCATGAAACCCCTCCAGGATCGCATCGCGAAGCATGTGCAGAGCATTCCCCGCTCTGGCATCCGCGACTTCTTTGAACTCGTCGTGGGACGCGACGATGTCATTTCCCTCGGAGTTGGCGAGCCCGACTTTAGTTCGCCCTGGCATATCCGTGAAGCGGCAATCTTTTCGCTCGAAAAGGGCCAGACGAGCTACACCTCGAATCTCGGCCTCCTTTCGCTGAGGCAGGAGATCGCCACCTATGTGGAAGGACTGTTTCGAGTTTCCTACAACCCCGCCAACGAGATCCTCGTGACCGTGGGAGTCTCCGAGGCGCTCGACCTGGTTTTCCGAGCCCTGCTCAATCCGGGCGACGAGGTGATTTACCACGAGCCTTGCTATGTCAGCTACAATCCGAGCATCGTCCTCGCCTATGGAAAGCCCGTGACGGTCCGTACGAAGGTCGAGGACAATTTTGTCCTCCGCGCCTCCGATGTGGAAGCCGCGATCACCGACCGGACCCGCGCGATCCTCCTCAATTTCCCGACCAATCCGACCGGTGCGGTGGAGCCGGTCGAAGAGTTGGAAAAGATTGCGGCCCTCGCCATCCGGCATGACCTGATTGTGATCTCCGATGAGATCTATTGCGAACTCCTCTACGACGGGGTCGACGGGATGTCGCCGGGACGACACACCTCGATCGCGAGCTTTCCGGGGATGAAGGAACGCACCGTGCTGCTGCATGGATTCTCCAAGGCATTCGCGATGACCGGATTCCGCCTCGGCTATGCCTGTGCCCCGTCTGTTTTGACCGAGGCGATGATGAAGATCCACCAGTATTCGATGCTCTGTGCCCCGATGATGAGCCAGCAGGCGGCGATCGAGGCGCTCCGGAACGGGGCTCCGGAAGTCGAGCGGATGCGGCTCGCCTATGCGCAGCGCCGCAATCTCATGCTGAAACGTTTCGCCGAGATGGGGCTGCCGTGCTTCGCTCCGGGGGGGGCCTTCTACATGTTTCCCGACATTCGGAAATACGGACTGAGCAGCAAGGAGTTTGCCCTGCGGCTGCTCGAGGAGGAGAGTGTCGCAGTGGTGCCGGGAAGTGCCTTTGGCGAGGCTGGCGAGGGATCGGTGCGCGCCTGTTATGCGACGGCCTACGACAAGATCGTGATCGCGATGGACCGCCTCGCTGCCTTCGTGAAGAGGCTCGGCTGAAATTGGCCCCTCCGTCTTGCCAATGATGGCGGAGGCAATCCCATTCCTGACATAGAACGAAAGATGAGCCAAGTGACCAAAGCCGTCATCCTCGCCGCCGGGCGCGGGACCCGTATGAAGGATCTCACCGACGAGCTGCCCAAGCCAATGGTGCGGGTGAAGGGGACTCCGATCCTCGAGTCCATCGTTCGCGGACTCGTCGCCAACGGGATCGGGCGCATCCTCATCGTGGTGGGTTGGCGCAAGGAGGTGATCTTCGACCACTTCGGCGACGGCTCCTCGTTCGGCTGCTCCATCGAATACATCGAACAGGTGGTGCAGGATGGAACGGGCCGTGTCGTTGAACTCGCGAAGGGTTTTGCCGGGGACGACCCCTTTGTCCTCAGCTATGGCGATATTCTCGTGCCGTCCTCTTCCTATGCTCCGCTTGTCGATTGTGACGGAGTCGACGGCAAACTGACCGTGAGAATCGCCGAAGACGTTCGCAAGGGCGGTGCGGTGTTTATCGATCAGGGACGGGTCACGGGCCTCATCGAGAAACCGGGCGAAGGCGAGCCGACCAGTCCTTACTACAACGCTGGCATTTACACCTTTACGCCCCGGATTTTTGATTACACTGCGAAACTCGAGCTTTCCCCTCGGGGTGAGTACGAACTCACCGACGCGATCGCAGCCGAGGTGCGCGACGGTTTGAAGATCGAAGCCGTCGAGCTGGCAGGGGATTGGGCCGATGTGCGCGACCCCGAGGTGCTCCGGGAGCTGAACGAAGGATGACACATTGCCCCCCGCGTCTCCGAAGACGCCGAGGAGCCATGGAAGGATGCGAGAGTCGGGCGACTCACATCATCGGTGTCGGCATGGTGCCCTTGAAGGCAGCCGTAAAGGCACCGAGAGGATGGCGGCCTCGCGGATAGATCGCGACTTCCACGTAGAGTTGGGTCTTCCCGTTGGCCAGATTCGACGAGATGGCGAAAGCATCGATTGTCGCCGATTGCGCACCGATGTGTCCGTTCGGAATCCGGGTGGAAAGAGAGACTCCCGAACTCCGTCTGCCGTTGCCCACGCCGGTTGCGTTGATGGGAATTCGCTGACCTGTGGTGCGGCTGGTCACAGCCCCGGAGATCGTGACGCGGACTTTTCCCGAAGGAAGCCGTTTCATGAAGATATTGACAGCCTCGACCGGCCCTTCCGATGCGTTGCAGCGAATCTCGGTCGCTCCGTTGCCGTCGTCGCGAGATGCTCGAGCGGTGCAGGCAAAGGCGTTGACCTTTGGTTTTGCCGATGGACAGATTCGCCCGAGTGCTCCGCTATAAAGACCGGTCATAGGACCGGCCTGGCTCGAGAAGGTCGTGGCGAGGAGGGCAGCGAGGATGAGAGAGAGTCGTATGTTCATGGGTGGGGAAAGACTATGCCGCGAGTCTGTCGGAAATGGCTTCACGATGCAAGCTGGTTCCGGGAATCCCATACGGAAATCGAGTCTCAGCCCTCGCTGGCGGAGGGGGTGGTCTGCCCGATCGAGGCTACCGCGAGCAGAGCCATGACCGAGATGGAGTCGGTGATTTCGCCGCTGTGCACCATCCGGATCGCGTCGGCCAGGGGCAGGCGGCGGACTCGCAACAATTCGGTCTCTTCCGGAGTGGCTTCCTCCTGGCGGAGTCCGGTCGCAAGAAAAATGGTCGCCCGCTCGTCGGTGACCGAGTTGGAGAGAGCGAGATTGTCCAACAAGACCCGGTAGTGTCGGGCGACCAACCCGGTCTCCTCGCGCAACTCGCGCTTCGCGGCCTCGAGAGGAGTTTCTCCTTCCGGGCAACCTCCTTCCGGGATTTCCCATTCGTAGGTTTCCAGCGTGTAGCGGTATTGACCGACGAGCCAGGTATTTCCCTCGTCGTCGAGTGGGAGAACCCCGATGGCCCGGTTTCGGAAATGGACCACTCCGTAGATGCCAGGGTTGCCCGACGGGTTCGTCACGGCGCTCTCCGTGACGACGATCCACGGGTTTTCGTAGACGGTGCGTGTCGAATGAGTGGTCCAGGGGTTTTTGAGGTTCATCGGAGCGGGATTTCCACTTGCCACCAGGAGGGTTTTGCCCTTAAATGCCGCCCTTCGCAGAAAGCGGATTGATTCATTACCATGGGCAAGCAACACAACAAGGTGCAGAAGCGCGGTCGCCGCAAGAGTTACCTCAAGCGCAAGACCGAGTCCACCAAGGCGCAGGCGGCGCTTGGCAAGAAGCCCGCCAAAGAAAAGGTCGTCAAGAAGGAGGCCTCGGTGGAGGCTGCGGAAAGCCCGAAGAAAACGGCTGCCAAAAAGGCACCGGCTGCGAAGAAAGCGGCCACCAAGAAGGCACCCGCCAAAAAGGCCGCTGCCAAAAAAGCCGCTCCTTCTTCCGAGGAGTGAGGGGATTCCGATGGCGGGATGGGCTCGCGTTGGCTCTCCGCTTTCCGGTGGATCACCAGGGAGTCCTCCCCCACGGTAGGAGAAGAGCGATTTCAGGGTAGATACCGCAGCGTCTCAGCGGAGTCGCGGGAGGAACCGATGTGCTGGCTTGCCCGTCCGCCGGATTCGCCGTAGGATCGGAGAGGATGAGTCAGGATGTGCTGGAACGCCTCTGGAGACGACGGGCCGCTTCCCTGTCGCGACGTTTCAATTTCGGGTGGTGGCTCGAGCGCTTCAATGCCTTGTCGTTCGCCGGATTGTTGCTGGGTGCCGTTGCCCTCCTTGTCCTGCGCACTTGGCGACCGGATGGGTTCGATCCGCTCCTCCCTGGCGGAATTCTCGCCATTGTCCTCGTGATCTTTGCAGGGGGGGCCTACTGGGCGGGTCGAAAGCACTTTGTCGGGACGGAGGCCGGGCTGATCCGTCTCGATGATCGCCTCGGCCTGAACAATCGTCTGATCTCCGCAGCGTCCCAGGTGGGTCAATGGCCGGAGTATTCCGCTTCCGAACGAGGTCCGGCGGACTTTCGCTGGAACGTGGGCCGATCACTTCTGCCGGGGCTCGTGGCTCTTGCCCTGGTTGGAGCGGCCTGGTGGATTCCGATCCCGGAGCGGAGTGGCAAACCCGTCCCTGTCGTCGAACCAGGGGCCTGGGAGCAGATTGAGGACTGGCTTGCCGCCCTCGAGGAGTCGGGGCTCGTCGAGGAGGAGGTGATCGAGGATCTCGAGGGGCGCGTCGAGGAATTCCGCAATCAGCCCGAGGAAGAATGGTTCAGCCATTCCAGCCTCGAGGCCACCGACACCCTGCAGGAATCCCTCGGGATGCAGATCCGCGATCTCGCCGAGGAGATGAACACGCTCGAACGCGATCTCTCGGCCCTGAAAACATTTTCCGGCGAGAGGAGCGAGGAGGCCCGGGAACAGATCAAACGAGAGATGGAGGAAGCACTCGATGCGCTCGAAGGAGGAGGCCTTCCGCTCGATCAGGCTCTGCGCAAGCAACTCGGGAAAATCGATCCGGCTCAGTTGGGCAAGGACACTCTCTCGGGCCTGTCGAAGGAAGAACTTGAGGGCCTGCAGAAGCAACTCCGCAAAGGCACGGGAGCACTCGGCGCGATGGAAGGCCTGCCGGACCTAGGGCAAGGGGAGATGCCCGGAGAGGGGCAGGGCGGAGTCGGCGAGGGCATGGAAAAAGGCCTTGGAAAGGGCGGGGTCGATCGCGGGCGGGGAGATGCGCCCCTCTTTTTTGGAGACAAGGAAGACAATCTCGGCACGACGAAGCTCGAGCGAGTGGAGAACGAGGACTTGTCGAAAGCCACCATCGGCGAAGTGCTCGGAATCGGCGAAACGGAGCGGGAGATCGACAAGACTGCGGCAGGTCCCGTGGCGGGCGGAGGGGTGGGATCGATGGGACGCGGGGGCGAGGCCGTTTCGCGCGAGACTCTCCTGCCGGACGAGCAGGCCGTTCTGAAACGCTACTTCAAGTGAGTCAGAGGCGGTGGGCAAAGTGATTCATCAGCCAGCCTAACAAAACCACTTGTGGCACGGTCAGGGCGGGGAGGAGAAGGGCGATTTTCCACGACTTTGTCGTCTCTCGCAGCGCCAGCACCTCGGTGTAGTCTGTCGCGGCTCCGGCCATGAGGAAGGCGAATCCGTTCCCCGGTGCTGCGGCACGGCCGAGGAGATCGGCCGCGATCGGACTGGATCCCTCGGAGCACACCTCGATCACCGTTGCGGCGACGAGGGTGAGACCCAGACCGGCCAGACTGGGGCCGAACCAGTCGGAAAACACTTCCGGACTCACCCCGACGCGGAGAGCCGCAGCGAGGATCAGGCCAAAGAGCATCCAGCGCACCACCATGCGCGATTCGAGGAGCCCGCCTTTCAGAATCGCGAGCCAGCCGACGGGGCGCCTCAGAAGTGGACCGAGTTGTTCCCAGAATCCGGGTTCCACGTCGGTTTCGGATTCGAAACGAGCGCGAAAAGGGTTTCCGGGGACAATTCCGCGGCGCTCGAGCAGATGGAAAAGAGCCCCGGCGGCAAGGGCGATGAGAATCGATCCCAGCATGAACAGCAGAGTCCATTTCCAACCGATCAGGGCAAAGAGGACAAAGGTGGTCGAGAACGAATTCCACGGACTCGCGATGAGAAAAGCCATGGTTTGTCCGAGTCCCAGTCCTTTCCGGTAGAGTTGCATGGAGACGAGGAGAATGCCGTGACTGCAAACATCAAAGAAAACCCCTGCCCCGACCGCGCGCAGGAGACCGCCGAAACTTCCTTCCCGGCCCAGCCATTGCTCGATGCGACGACGAGGAACAAACCGCAGCAGAGCGATCGCGAGGATGCCCACGACCGTTCCCCACCACATGAGACCAGCCAACTCTGTGACGGCATGGCAAAAATGGGGAATCCACTCTCCTCCGAGGTGATGGCCGAGTCCGGTCAGGTGGAGGATGAGCGAGAGCGCAATGATGAGCCCTGAACCGAGCAGGAGCCAGTCGCGTCGTGGCGACTCGTGGTCTCCGCAACAGGGAGAGGGATTCATCGTTTCGGGAGAAGAGGGAGGCTCCGGTTCCTTGGGGCAGCAGCAGGACATGATTGCTGACCCTACTCCGGAAGATCGGGCAACTCCAGCGGGAAGGAGATCCTGGACAGCGGCGTGGAACCGGAGTATCGCGCATCCACCCATGCATCGGCTCCCCTTGCTCGCCCTCCTCGACCGTTATGCCCGACACCATGAGGACGAGGCGGAAACCGTAGCGCGTTTCCGCGAGTTCGTATCGGTCCATCCGGATTGTTTCGAACGCACGCTCGTGATCGGACACATCACCGGATCGGCCTGGATTCTCGACGCCTCCGGAGAGCGCGTCCTCCTGACCCATCACCGGAAACTGAATCGCTGGCTGCAACCGGGAGGGCATGCCGATGGTGATCCCGACGTCCTTGCCGTGGCGCTGCGCGAAGCATGGGAGGAGACCGGACTGGAATCGCTCGTCGCGATCAACGGAGAGATCTTCGACCTCGACATCCACACGATTCCCACTCGGGGAGAGGAAGCCGACCACCTTCACTACGACGTGCGATTTCTCCTCCGAGACACGAGTGCGGGGGCATGGGTCATCTCGGAGGAATCCCACGCCCTCGCCTGGGTCGCCCTGGTGGATCTCGAGGACTACACCACGGAGGCCTCGATGCGACGCATGCGGGAAAAACGCCTTGCCCGCCGGGCCGCATGGCCCGAAAGAGCGTGAGGTTTCGCGAACAAAGAGGGTTGCCCGGGCGTCTCTACCGGGTTGCGTCGCCGATGCGAGAGTGTCAGGTTTCTCCGGTCGCCCCCCTCCCCTGCCTACGTCCCTGCCTGATGAGTTCTTCCACAATCCATATTTCCGCAATTCGCGATCCGCTACGAGTCGGAGGGAAGTGGTTTCGCGCCGGGAATGATCCGGTGGTGATGAAGGCGGTGACCTTCGGCCCGTTCCCTCCGGGGACCTTTCCCGACGAGGGGGCCGGTCAGTTGCGCCGCATTCGCGACGATCTCGGGGCGAACACCTTGCGGCTCTACGAGATCCCCTCCCTCGATTTTCTCCATGCCTGCGCCGAGGAGGGGCTGCGGGTCTTCCTCACCCTTCCCTGGACCCAGCATGTCGACTTTCTGAAGCGGCGCAGCGCGTTGGCCGAGGCCGACCGGATCCTGCTTGAAACGATGGAACGCTTTCGGGGGCATCCCGCCCTCGCCGGCTATTACGTCGGCAATGAGATCGAGTCCACCCTCGTTCGCTGGATGGGGGCGTCGCAGGTGGTCGAGCAGATCGAGCGGCTCATTGACCTCGGCCATGCCAATGATCCCGGCTCACTCTTCGCCTATGCGAACTACCCCGGCACCGAGTACCTGCTTCCCCAGAATCAGGACTTTGTTGCGTTCAATCTCTACCTCGAATCGCGCGAGGCCTTCTCCGCCTATCTCGCAAGGCTCCAGAATCTCGCGGGCAACAAGCCACTCGTGATCTCCGAATTCGGGATCGACTCGGCAACCCACGGGGAATCGGGCCAGGGCGAAATGCTCGAGTGGGCCGTCCGCGAGGCTGCCATCGCCGGTGTCGCGGGCGTCACTCTGTTTTCCTGGAGTGATCTCTGGCAGCGCGGCGGGCGGGCGGTGGAAGGATGGAGTTTTGGCCTGACCCGCACCGACCAATCCTCGAAACCTGCCCTCGGTACCGTCCGATCCGTCTGGGAAGGGCTGTCGCGCCCTTCCGACGCTGTTTCCCTGACAGAAACACCAAAGGTTTCGGTGATCGTCTGCACCCACCGGGGCAGTGCCACGCTGGTGAAGTGTCTCGATTCGATCATGGCGCTCGACTACCCCGATTTCGAGGTATTGGTCATCAATGACGGCAACGACCAGCGCGTTTCTGAAATCGCCACCTCCTTCGAAACGGTGCGACATATCGCCACCGAGCACGAAGGCCTCGGCGCGGCACGCAATACCGGTGCGCGGGAGGCGACTGGTGAGATTTTTGCCTACACCGACGATGACTGTGTCGTCGAGAGCGACTGGCTGAAATGGATCGTCCTGCAGTTTCTGAAGGATCCGGATCTCGGCTGTGCGGGAGGTCCCAATCTGCCTCCTCCGCCCGAGACGGCAACGCGGGCGCGAGTCGCCGCAGCTCCGGGGGGGCCGAGTCACGTTCTCCTTTCCGATACGCGGGCCGAGCATCTGCCGGGCTGCAATCTTGCGGTGCGGCGGGAAGTCTTTGCGAAAGTCGGCGGGTTCCACACGGTCTTTCACTCGGCCGGTGACGATGTCGATTTTTGCTGGCGGGTTCTCGCGGCAGGGTACGAACTCGGTTTTCACGCCGCCGCCTTTGTCTGGCATCACCGCCGCTTCACCTTCCGCGCCTACTTCAAACAGCAAATCGGGTATGGGAAGGCCGAGGCTCTCCTCATGCCGATGCATCCCGAGCGATTCTCCGGCGTCGGCGGGGCGGTGTGGCAGGGCAGGGTCTATGTGGCGCGGCGACGATTCGGCCCCTTTGTCTATCACGGACACTACGGGCACGAGCCCTTTCAGTTGATGTATCCCGGAGGGGATTCATGGTTTGGCGAGGTCGCCCTCCATGTGCTCTGGTGGATTGCCCTGATGGCACTGGTCATCGGCGGGATGTTTCTCCCGGCATTGTTTCTCCCGGCGGGCTTGATGGCCTTTGGTACGGCCTACGTCGCCTTCGGGCGGGCGGGGCGATCACCGGTGGCTCCCGAATTTGATACCACGGCAACGCGCTTCGCCCTCACCGGTCTCATCCTCGCCCAGGGACTCGTCCGGAGCGGTGCACGACTGCTCTGTGGCTGGCGTTTTGCGAAATGGGGAAGCAGCCTGCAGTATGTCGGCGGCTCGGCGGCGGAGACGCTCGCAAAGGGATGGTGGAAGCTCGGCGACGAATCCGAATACTGGAGCGATCAGGGGATTGGGCGCGAAGCCTTGCTCGCCGCGATCCTGCAGGATTTTCCCGGAGCCGTAGACGATGCGACCGGCAAAACCGACATCCTCATCCGAAGCGGTTGGTTCTGGAACTGGGCCGTCGTCACTGCGACCGAGTTTCATGAGGACGAAGGACGGTTGACGAGGCTGCGGCTTCTGGCCCGTCCGGAACCGGTCACTCGCGCCATCATCATGCCGTTGCTGATCGCGGCTCCCGTCGCCGTTGCACTCGGGTTTGGATTCAGGAGCGAGCTGCTCACTCTGGGAGTGATCTACGGGGCGGCGTGGATTTCGGCGAGGATACTGATGTGGTGGAAACGTCCGCGCTTTCACCGGATCGCGCGAAAGGCCGGATTGAAGGTGGTGTGAAGGGTCAGTCACTCGCATCGCTCCCCACCAGCGAAAGGACGATGTTGCGCTGGTGCGGGGCCTTCCGGTGTTCAAACAGGAATACGCCCTGCCAGGTCCCCAACACGGGGAGTCCGTGCTGCACCGGGATGACTTCGCTGGTTCGCGTCAGGGCCATTCGGAGATGACTGGGGCTGTCGTCGGGACCTTCCTCGGTATGCACGAGAAAGGGAAGGGTCTCGGGAACGAGATGGTCAAAAAAGGCGTGCAGATCGGTCCTTGCCGCAGGGTCGGCGTTTTCCATGATCACGAGGCTTGCACTGGTGTGGCGAACAAAGACGGTGAGCTGTCCCTCGCGGATTCCGCTCGCAGTGACGAAGGACCGGATCTCGCGGGTGATCTCGTAGGTGCCTTTGCCCCGGGTCCTGACGGAGAGTTCGCGGGTATGGACGGAGATCGACATGCTCGAGAACAGGGTTCGATTTCGGCTCCGGAATGGATCCCGGCGGACCGAACACGGTTCATCGACTCCAGCGAATCCAGCGGGGAAGAATCGACGGTGGAACGGTGTGCAGGCCGAGGAAGCGTTGCCGCGTCACCTCTTTGGCATTGAATGAGATCGAGACGACTTTCCAGCATCCGCACTTCCATTTGAGCAGGGCAAGGAACGCAACGGAGAAAGGACCCTCGGGGCCGTGATATCGGGCTGACCCGGCGATACAGGCCCATTCCTCCTCCACGGCCAGGTGATCCACCTGGTATCCGGAGGGACTGCTGGGTTCGATGCCGCAGGGACGCACCCGCAAGAACTCGTCGTTGACCTTGCCGAGGATTGCGGAACGGGTGGCGGAACCGGGAGTTGGGGCTTCGCCGGAACGCGAATCCACCGCACAAAGAAACAAGAAGAGGAATGGGAGAAATCGGATCATGGGATGCGAAGTTGGGGGGTGCGGGTGGCGCTGCTTTCCTGGTATCCAAGTCAAGTGGGGGGGGCGCTCAATTCCTGCCCAAAACGGGTTTCCACGCTTCCGCGTGGCTCGTTGGTCGCTGAGCTTTCTCAACTCCCACCTCCCGACTTGAACTGGAAACGTTTCTGCATGGATCTAGCGATCACTACACTAGCCCCTCTCTGGGCGAGGTAGGCCAGAGAGGGCAGCAAGGAGAGCGACGGCGTAGAGGAGCATTCCCGCCTGGTGTACGAAAGATGCCGTCCACAGGAGAGTGCCCCAGGATTCCAGGGACGAAGTTCCGCCGGGAGAACGCAACCCCACCTGCATCATGGTCTGGGCAAAGAGGGAGAATCCGCTGGCGAGGAATGCAAGCAGGCTTCCTCCGATTTGGGCCACGGTCGCTGGCCCCGGTCGGCGCAGATGAAACAGGAAGGCTGCCGAGATCAGAATCATCCAGGCGATGATCCCAGGTGCACGCATCAGCAGTTGTACCAGAGAATTCCAATCGCTCATGGTTCGAATCAGGAGTACTTCGGATCTTTCCCAGGTTCAGTCTCGTAGAGATGTTCGACCCGGCTCGTGGTGTGCCGCTTCAACACCTCGGTTTCAAAGCGAATCACATTCGGATCTTCGCGGAACATGGCGAGTTTGTCGCGGCTCTCGAAGTCGGCCGAAAGGAAGAACCCGAACTCTCCCTTTCCATCGAGATTTCGGCCCGAGCGAAAGTTGTGCGCCTCATTCACTCTGTGAAAACAGGTCCGGCTCGCCCGGATCATCTCCTCGAGATCCCCGTCGGTGGTCGATTTGCCGACGCGGAAGAGAGCGATGTAGTGGACCATGGGGAGGGAGAAACGCAGGTCTGCTCTACGGCTTCAGCGGCGCCACTCGAGGGCACCCTTCTTCAGGGCATACAAATAGGCAATGAAGAGGATTCCGACAAAGCCGAGCATCGCCCAAAGAAAGACGGTGGCCCCCGCAGCGATCGATTCGCGGTAGACCGTGGCCCAGGGAACGAGAAAGACCACCTCGATGTCGAACAGCACGAACAGCATCGCAACGAGGTAGAATTTTACGCTGAAGCGGGCTTGGCCTTCGCCGAGCGGATTCATTCCGCATTCGTAAGGAGAATCTTTGACCTTGTTGCGAGCGGCCCGTTTCCCGAGCAGGGCACTCGCGATCAGCGCGGCAATGGCGAATCCGGCGGCGATGACCACCTGGACAAGGACAGGAATATAGTCGGCGAGCATGGCAAAAAAACCGTCGGGCGGGAATTCTCCCGACCGACGGAATGTAGAGGGATTACCCTTCCCGTCCAGACGATTTCACATCGGAAATCGAGTTGCAGAATCCGCCCCCGGACAAAAACGGAACAGGGTCGGATCGGGAAGCCAACAGGGTCGGGGCGAGACCTCAGGAAGCGGCCTGGGCACTCGACGCCTCGTGGAGATTCTCGAGACCCCGGTATTCCTTACCGTTTTTCTCGACAAGGCCACGGGTGACCAGGTTCTGGAGTTTTTCGTAGGCTCGCAAACGGAGCATTTCTTCGCCGCCACTGACGGCATTTCGGGCCTTCAGATTCTCGTAGACGACCTCGAACAAATCGTTGAACCCGAAGGTTTGTTTGTCGGAAAGAACGGTGACCAATTCATCGGTGACATGATCCGGAACCCGGCGTGAAAAACGTGTTCTTCGTGTGGCTGACATAGGTCTCGAATCTACCACATTCTGCCCCGAGTGCCTACCCTTTTCTCTTCGAATTTCGCAGAATCTGAATCTTCTCAGTCTTGCGACTCGACAATGCTTTGGAAACCAAATTCGCTAAGTGCTTGAAGAACAATGATTTTCAAATTCCCCAAAGCAATTCCAGGAGAGGCCATCTGAGTGCAGCAGCAGAGGTAGCCGGTCATTTCGCGCCAGGGGCGGCGGGATTCGCCCTGGTCCTCAAGCCAGGAACAGAATGCGCCGAGGGCTTCGAGCCAGTCAGCCATCGAGTAGTCAGACTCATCCACGACCTCGAGCAGATAATCCCTGTCCGCAGAGGACCATGTCTCGAGAGCCTCCCTGGTGAAGGGGATTGTGTGCCCGTTCATGGGATCTTGCTCAATTCTTCCTGAGTCCATGGTGCTCTGGTTGGCGCGGACTTTCGGTAACGGGTGATTGTCTCCACCGAAACGGGTGGCGCTCCGTTGCCCCAGGCATTGCGGACGTAGGTGGCAATGGCGGCGAGTTGTTCGTCGGTGAAATCCGGGCTCGCCCGCAGACCGGGCATCATCGGTTGGATCTCGGGAACGGTGTAGGTCTTGCCGAGGACATCAATGGGCCCGGAGAGGCCGTCCATGAGGATGGAGATGAGTCTTTGCTCCGACTCGAGCACCCATTCCGACCCCACGAGGGGCGGCGCAATGTAAATCTGTCCGTTGCCGTGGATCTGGTGGCAGCCGAGGCAGATACGTTGGTATTGGGCCTCTCCGAGCTGGAACTGTTTGCGGTGGGCTTCCGTGAGAAGAAAGACTTCCTCTTCGCCCGTTCCGACCTTGAAGAGGGCGGCGAGTTGTCGCCGCTTCTCTTCCTTGAGCAATCCGTTTTGGGCCGCACGTTCGAGTGAGTCCAGCGCTTTGACGGGCATGGGTTTGAACGTTTTGTCCTTCCCCCCGGAGAGAAGCCCCTCGATGATGGCATCGCGAAGCAAGGAGGGAGTTTTCTCTTCGGCGATTTGCCTGAGAAGGGATTGGACCTGTTCGCTCCTTCTCAAGATGGCCGAGGAGCGAGAGAAGGCGCGAAATTCTTTCGCGTCCGAGAGGAGCCCTGACAGAGTGGCCAATTCCTTGGTCTCGTTGCGTTTCAAGAGCGTCTCGAGGAGTGGCACGCGCAAGTGGTGGGTTGGGGGCAGAGCCTGGAACAGCGCCAGTTCCCGCCCCGAGAGCCCGCTCACGGCGAGGTCACCGAGGAGGAGGTCGTTATCGTGATCTCGGACGAGAGTGGCCAGGACGGGAATGGCGGGATCGCCAAAGCACCCGAGGCTCGCGGCGAGCTGATGTCGGACGTGGGGATTCGCGTTCCGGGAAAGGGGTGTCAGAAGAGAAAACGTCGCCGCCGCACTATCGGTTCCGGCGAGACTCTCGGCGGCGCGAATGGCCTCGGCCACGGCACGGGCATGGGGGAGCGACAGGGCTGTGGAGAGGGTCGCGGGGTCGAGCTGGCCCAGACCCTCGAGCGTCCAGATCGCGTGGACTGCGGCGAGGGCGTTCGATCCGTCCTGGAGGAGTGCTTTCAGTGAGGGAACGACAGCAAGATCCCCTCGCTCGACGAGGAGGCGCTGGGCCGTGTCGCGCCACCACCCATTCGGGTGGGAAAGGTGGGCGACGAGAGCAGTGGAGGATTCTTGTCCCATCTTCGGAGCCGTCGAGAGCGGCTTTCCTTCGGCATGGCGCACGCGCCAGATGCGACCGAGTCCGATCTTCTCGTCGAGATGGCGTTCGAGCACCTGGGCTCGGAGATAGGAGGTCATGTATTCCTTGTGCTGGATGATTCCCCGGTAAAAATCGACGAGGTAGAGCGAGCCATCGGGGGCGGTGTAGGCGTTGACCATGCGGGAACGTTCATCGGTCGAAGCAAGGAATTCCGATCCCTCCAGAGCGCTCCTCACAGTGCGGAGACCATCCTCCCCCTCCGTCATCACGGCGCGTTTCACGAGGTTGCCTGCCGGCTCGGTGATAAAGAGGTTGCCGTAGTATTGGGAGGGAAAGTGGTCTCCCCGGTAGCAGACCGCCCCGGAGACCGCTGTGGGCGAAATCAGGTAGCCTTGCGCATCGAGTGTGCCCTTCATGTATCCGCGGTTGACGCCGGGATTGATCCGGATTGGCCAGAGCCTCTGATCTTTGATCGTGCGGGTCACCGGGCTACGGAAGGTGTAATGCGGATTGCGCGAGCACAGCCCTGGGGGGATTTCCTCTACTGAAATCAGATTCGAATTCGAATTGGTGAGGAGCCGCCCAAAATCATCCTGGGAGATACCCCACTGGCCACGATCTTCGGTCTTTTCCTGGATCCAGGAACCCCGGACTTTCTTGTAGCGCTGATTGCCCCCGGCACTGTAGATCCAATTGTCGAGTGAGTGCATCAGCCCGTTTGCTTTGTGCTCGGGATTTCCTCCGACGGCATAGCTCTTGTCGATGACGCGGACCTCGCCCGCCCGAATCCCGCCCGCCTCGTCGATGAGAATCGCCGCCTCATAGAGTGTTCCGTTGTCGGCAAAGAGGAGGGATTTGTCAGCATCGACAAGGGCGACGGCACGAGGGAGGTGGTAGTCCTTGAGGAAGACGGTGTGTTTGTCCATCCGGCCGTCCCCGTCGCGATCCTCGAGCACGGAAATGCGACCGGTGGTCGAGTTTTCGAGGGCACCGTCGACGTCGGGCATGTAGCCGACCATCTCTGCCACCCAGATTCGGCCATTGCCATCAAAGGCGAGGGCCACAGGATCGCTCAGGAGAGGCTCCGAGGCGACCAGTTCGAGGGAAAATCCCGGCTCCAGGGTCATCGTCGCGGCGGATTCGCCAGGATTCACGACGGGTGCCGGGGGAATCTTCCAATGGGCCGGAGGTGGGGCCATGTCGTGCCCAGGCCTGTCCCCCTTTTGCGCAAAGACGGGGCCGACTCCGATCATTGCCGTCAGTGCGACTCCGAGTGTCGTGGAAAATTGGAGATGGAGGGGCATGTCGATTGGGGCGGTCGGTCAGTGCTGGAGGGTGTCAAGGATCACTCGGACGACATCCTCCGCGAGGATTGCAGAACCTTCTGGGGTGAAATGGACGTCGGCAGGCTTCTGGATACGTTTCAAACGCGCGAGTGCAAACCCGTAAAGGTCGTGTGTGGGCACTTTGAATCGCGCCATCACGTCCTCTGCGATCTGATTGTATACGAGTTCATCTCCCGAGGTCCGCCCCTTCGCCCCCTTCGGAATCGGGGTGGTGTTGCGCCAGATCAGCTTCGCGCCGGTTTTCTGAAGGCGGCCAACGAGGACCTCGAGGTTTTTGCGATAATCCTCGGGAGAGACCTGGCGATGAGCCCCTTCGCTGCCGGGTTCCGCGAGATTTTGGCCCTTTGGCCCCAAGTACTTCAAATCGTGCAGTCCCCAATTGAAGTGGATCACATCCCACGTTTTGTCTTTGCCTCCCGTGGCGAGCCATTCGTCGAGATGCGCAAGCCCTGCCGTGGTGGGGCCGCAGTTGACGAGAGGGCGGTGGACATTGACCTTCCCCCGGAGCGCTTCCCGCACGGCGAGGGTATAGCCAATCGAGATCGAGTCGCCGATGAGGAGCACGCGGGGTAGGCCAGGGACATCCTCCACCGGAAGCAGTGCCGGTTCCGGTGTCTTCGGGGCCTTGGCCTTCTCTTGTGCCTCAAGGGACAGGAAGAAGAGGCAAGAAACGGCCACTGCGGTAAAGGACCAACGCAAAAGAGGAGTTTTCAAACTCATAATCCGGAGTATCCCATCCCTGCGACCCTTTGGCAAACCTGCTGAACTTTCTCTCATGAGCGACCTCTCCCCTGAATCTGGCATTGGCCTGACTCTCTCCAAATCCAGACTCATCGCCGTCCTCGTCATCGACGACCTCGATGACGCCGTCCCTGTGGCCGAGTCTCTTCTCCGAGGAGGGGTCACTGCGATGGAACTGACGTTGCGAACCCCCGTAGCCTTTGATGCAGCCTCGGCGATCCGGCACGCATGTCCCGCAATGCACCTCGGGATCGGCACGATCCTTTCTCCGGACCAGGTTGTCCCGGCTCTCGCCTCCGGGGCCGAATTCGGCGTTTCTCCCGGCGTGAATCCGGAGGTCATTCGCAAAGCTGCCGCTGCCGGTCTGCCCTTCGGGCCGGGGGTTATGACACCGACAGACATCGACATCGCAATCCGTGAAGGATGTCGGCTTTTGAAATTTTTCCCCGCCGAATCAGCGGGAGGGATCAAACACCTCGCCAATATCGCCGCACCCTTTGCCCATCTCGGGCCTCGCTTTGTGCCGCTTGGCGGAATCCATCTCGCAAACCTCAAATCCTGGCTCGATCACGAACTCATCGCCGCAGTCGGCGGAAGTTGGCTGGCGCCGCGAGACGTGATCCGGGCGAAGGATTGGGCGAGGATTGAGAAAAACGCGCGAGAGGCGATGGAGGTGGTGCGGGGCTGATCGGATTCACTTGCGAAGTCTCGCGACTTCCTCGGTTTCGGCCACCAGATAGTTCGCGACGGACCGGGCGATCGCGTGAAATTTTTCCGCTCGCCCCGCACCCAGGAGTGCTTTTTCAACGACTGGGTTGTCGATGAACTCGACCTCGAGAAAGCATTTTGGTTTGCCCTTCAGATGCGGCTGGCGCTGGAGTTGGAAAAAGAAGTTCGACCCGAGACCACCGTGGAGATGGCCGTCGTGAATGATACCCATGTCTTTTGAGTCGGGAAGGCAATTGCGTACTCCGCTTGAGCAGGCAGAGACGAGCCCGACGGCGAATCGTTTGTCCGTTTCGTAATCCGGATTGCGATCTCTTGCGGCGATGACGGCGAGGGTGCCTGAGGCTTTCGCTCCGTCGGTGGCATTGAAGTGGATACTCACGACGCAAGCGGTGTCGGGACGATTGCAGATTTGCGCCCGCGTCCGGAAGTCGAGATTCACATCCGACTCTCGTGTCAGCATCACTCCGAGAGAGCGACCTTGTCGTTTTGCCTCTTTCAGGATTTCCTCTTTCAGTATCCCGCTGAACTCGAGGGTCAGGTCTTTCTCCTTCAGTCCACCGGGAGACGACGCGTTGTTCGGAGAGCTGTTGGTGCGCTCTTCCAGGGCGCCCGCCACGGAAGTGCCACCGTGGCCCGGATCGATGAGGATCACAGGAGGGTGTGGGGGGGCCGATTGAACCACGAGAGTCGCGGCGACAGTGGCAGCGAAGAAGACGAAAGAACGGATCAAGGACATCTGACGAAACATCGAGTCGAACGAAGTCGCAATTCCGGCAGGTTTCAACAAATAATAAAGGGACGGGAAAAATATTGTTGATGTGTTTCGAATTGGAATTACGATGTGAATCGATTTGTCGATGCCTCTTTCTTCCTTGAATTGGAGTTGGGAATTGAAGGATAAAGAAGTCGAAAACAACATATTTCTTCATGAGAACTTCAAGACTTCTTGGTGTTGGCCGATCTTTCTATCATGTCATGTCCCGCGTCGTGGACCGACGGAAGGTCTTTGGAGATCGAGAGAAGGAGGTCATGCGCAAGATTCTCCGCAATCAGGAAGCCTTCTCCGGGGTGCGAGTGGTGACCTACTGCCTGATGTCGAATCACTTCCACCTGCTCCTGGAGGTGCCGGATCGGGAAACGCTCGCTCCCTTGGATGAAAATGGGCTGCTTTCGGTGCTGCCTCTGCTTTATGATCGAGATACAGTCGACGGGGTGAAACAGGAATTGAACGCCGCCCGGAAGGCGGGAAACGAGGCATGGCACAGGGAAATCCTCCATCGCTATGAACGGCGCCGGGGGGATCTCGGGATCTTCCTGAAAGAACTGAAACAACGGTTCACCTTCTACATGAACAAACGTCTCGGGCGCGTGGGGACGCTCTGGGAAGGACGCTACAAGAGCGTTCTTGTGGAGGATCGTGAGCAAGCCCTGCTCACCATCTCAGCCTATATTGATCTCAATCCGGTGCGGGCTGGTCTCGTTTCGAAACCGGAAGACTATCGCTGGAGCGGATATGCAGAAGCTGTCGGAGGTGGCCGCCGGGCACAGTGGGCGCGGGAGGGACTCAGCTTGATGCTGAGCGAAGCTCTTGAGGATGCTCGATTCCAACACGACTGGCGGCGCACGGCAGCTCGGTATCGGTCGATTCTCTATCTGCACGGGCAGGAGATTGTCGGAGGCGAAGATCGTGACCGGAGCAGACGATGCGGAATGAAGGAAGCAGAGGTTGAGGCCGTAATTGAGACGGGCGGCAAAATGTCCTTGCGGGAAGCGCTGCATCACCGGGTTCGTTACTTCTGCGATGGCGCTGTGTTAGGCGCGACGGATTTCGTGAATGCGGTCTTCGAACGAGAGCAGGCCCAGCGAAATCGATTCGGGAAAAACCGCACCACTGGAGCGCGCCGTATGCGCGGAGCGGACTGGGGCGAATTGCGCGTCTTGCGAGATTTGCAGAAGGATGTGATGGATACGTAGGCAAGATTGCGACGCTGCGACCGCATAGAAAGAAAATGTGAGAATCGTCCTTCGCCACGACTGTCGCACCTGCTGGATCAGAAGTGCTCCCCGCTCGACCGGAGGGACCTGGAAGAAGAATGTCAACCAAAGGCTACGAGATCGACGGGCATTCCATCCCTGAAACGCAAGTGCGTGTCGACGGGTTTTTCGAGCCGACAGAGGACATCTCCCAAGTTGTAAACAAAGAGACCGGCGGCGATTTCTCGCTAAGATCGTGGACGGACAGATCGTATAGCGTGATTGACGCAACGACACCTTCCTGCTCCATGAACAAATCTGCTGTTTTGATCACGACTCTTGCTGTCGCCATCCTCGGTTCCGCTACCGGGGCCTGGGCGCAGCGTCCCAATCTGTCGGCCCGCGAGGCCCTTGGACTCGTGTCGAGTCAGTTCGGTCCCGAATCGGTCCGGTGGGTTGCGGAGATGCGGGCTCAGGGCGGAGTTCCGCAGCCGAGCGACTGGCAGTTACTTGCCTATGATCAGCGTGCCCCCAAGCTGCTCTATCGTTTCTGGGCAGGGGGTGGCCGGGCCGGAGACGGGGGCGTCGACGACCAGCGCTATCCCGATGATGTTCCGGTGGGATATTTTTCGCTCTCTCAGATCAGCGTTGACAGTGTCGCTGCCTTCACCATTGCCGAGGGACAGGCCAGGCAGGCGAAGATGGCTTTCGACAGTTGCGATTATCTCCTGCGCCTTCGCGAGTTTTCCCGGGAACCGGTCTGGCGTCTCGAATTGCTCGATGGCTCCCGCCAAATTGTGGGAAAACTGTATATCTCGGCGGCTACCGGAGAGGTGCTTCGCACGGTCTGGGTCTATCGCGATTCCCGCGCCCGTCCGGATGGCCAGCCGCTCATCGTCGATTCGATGGCTCCGGCCGGAACGAGCGCACCGACGGATCTGAGCGGCGGGGGATATCCCTCCTCGATGATCGCTCCTGGCGCGGTGATTCCGCCCATGCCCCCGGGAATCATTACGGGACAAGTGCCCGGTCAGGTGCCGGGATCGATGTCAGGCATTCACTCGGTGCCGCTTCCCTCCGCTCCCGGAGTCGCAGTGGCCGGGAGCCAGCCGTATGCTCCGGTGGATTCGAGCGGTCGCACGATGACTCCGCCCAGTGCTCCAAACAACGGGATTCCTTCTCCTCCGCCAGTGACGCGATCGACGCCGCCTCCTCCGGCACCCGGTATCCCGGCACCGCCTCCGGCGACTTCCCCCTATCCGTCAGCGTCGGGAAGCACATCGCCATCGGCTCCTCCTGCTCCCGTCAAACCGACTTCGGGCGGAGGGGACGCAGAGCGGATTCCGCCTCCCCCGATTCCGTGAGCAGGCAGATCCGCCCGAGGGCTTCGACGGACCAGACCAGCGGATACAGGCGCTCGAAGTACCAGAGCTTGGCAAAATAGAAGCCAATCGGAGAGGCATCGAAACGGGTGCCGCCGGCTGTCGCTTTGTCAAGCCAGGCAAAACCACTGGCGAGGGCATTGAGCATTCCGCCCGATTGAAGTTCGCGGCTCTGTAGGAATGTCAGGGCACTGAGAGCAAGCGCGGTCTCCTCGATGGTCGAGGGAGTTTTTCCGTTTCGGGCACCCCATCCGCCGTCTTCGTTTTGGGCGGAGAGAAGCCAGTCACGTCCCAAGGCCACCGATGCCGCCGCCGGATCGATTTCGCCAAGCGCCAGGAGCACGTTCGCGGTTCCGTAAGTGGGGTTCTCCTCGTCGTCGCGACGATGTTGATTGCCGAACCAGAGCGGACGCCATGAGCCATCCGCACGTTGCTCGCGGAGGAGATAGGCGAGGCCGTTCTCGCTTGCCTGGTCGATGCGGGATCGGATGCCGCACGGCATCTCCGTGCGCCAGGCTCGCCAGGCTCGCAGGGCGTGCGCGGTGAGATCGGGTGAGGAGCGGTCGAACGGCAGAGCCCCCCATCCGCGACAAAACGTGGGGATGCCTCCGTCGCGGTTCTGGAGATCGAGCAACCAGACGACTCCGGCCTCGGCGGCGGCGCTGCTTTCGAAATCGCTCGATCCTGACAAAAGCGCCTTGAGCGCGAGGAGAGCACCCGGAGTATCGTCGGCATCTGGGACCCCGCCGCTGAGGT
>CALDKL010000079.1 GCA_937898895.1 uncultured Verrucomicrobiae bacterium
TGGTCTCCTTGATCGCGTCGAAAACGGGCATCAGGATCTCGTTGGGCGTGACCACGACGGGATCGCCATTTACGAGCGTGTTGGCGTTGGTAATGGGAGTTCCGTAATTGATGAAACCACTGAAATCGGAGACATCGAACAGAACGTTGAGACTGACGGTCTTGTTGTCAGCGGCGACGATCGGCTCGACTTCGATCATCTGCCCCAGCTTGCGTGTCTCAAAGGCCGTGGGGGTGGCTGGCGTCACGGGAAATTCGCTCGCCACTGCGGGCAACCCCAGCCCCCCCGTAGTCGTGTCTGCCCCAAACTGATTCGGGATCTCCGGCGGATCGTATTCGGTAGGATAGATGAACTCGCGCACCTGCTCGATCTTCCCGACCTGCCCGGGGAGGACCACCACATGAGAATCCGTAAGCAGGTCCGTGCTCTTGGATTGGCTCAGTGCACGAAGGACCATCTGGAACTGGGGATCGGTAAAAACACCGGCCACGGCAAACACGGCAGGGGATCGCCCTCCGGCCGGGTCCGGGGAATCCCGGTTGATCACTCCATCGATGCTGTTGCCTGCGGACACGGCCCCATTTCTCAGCCCCCCCGTCACCGGGAAGGTCCCCACGGGTCCGCCGCCCGGGCGGACAAAGGGAAAATCCGCAGCATTCGTGGGAACTGCCGCGTTTCCGTCCGTCCCACCCGCAAAGAAAGCACGGGGTGTCGAGCCCAGGTTCGCAGGTCCGAGGAGCCAATCGAGGCCAAGCTGACGCAGGTCGTTTTCCTCGACCGAGACCATCTTGACGTTGACCTGCACCAATTTCGTGCCCGCATCGCGGGCGGATTGCACGATGGTTTCCACCACCTCGAGCTGCTCGGCAGTGTTGCGCACCAGAAGGGTGTTGGTCGCGGCAACAAAGGTGGCCGATGCCCCCGTCCCAAACTGAACTCCGCGATCGGTTAGGAATTGCTGGGCGGAAATCCGCTTCACCAGCGCCGCCCCACCGGGAGCGGGATCGTCAAAGGGGTTGGCAGGAGCCACCGCCCCGGCCTCCGCTCCGCCACCACCGGCCGCGAGGAAACCAGGAGGCACCACCCAGGAGCGGCTGGCGAGGCCGCTGTCCGCCGCCGCCGCAGGCGAAACGATACGGACGGCAAAATTGTCGGTGCGATAGGTCATGCCCACTTGCTGAGCGGCGTATTTGATTGCCACCTCAAGGGGCACATTGGCCAGCTTCACCGTCAGACTGCGCTCCGCAGGATTGTCTCCGGGTGCCATCCCCGCCGTGTCGATGACCAAATTGACACCACGTTTCGCCGGATTCGTCTCGGCGGCATCGAGTTCCTGTGCCTTCTGACCGAGGAATTCGACCACGTCAGCCAGTCTCGCGTCGGTGAACTCGAGAGAGGGGATGACGATCTCCTTCAGCTTCCGCTCGATCGCGACGCTGCCCCCGGCAGTAACGCCATCGGGATTGACGGCGATCTTGCCGTCTCCCAGGATCGGAGGAACGGGGGACTCCCAGCCGGCCGCGACTTGGGACAGCATCTTTGCCCGGGTGTGATTGTAGGCGGCGTCGAAGTAATTCATTCTCCACCGCTCCACCTCCTCGAGCCCGGCACGGGCGGCAGTATTGTAGGAATCGATGTTCAGCACTTCGTGATAGGTGCGCTCGGCCCGGTCGTAATCACCGAGTTCGCGATAGCCTTTCGCGATGATCAACTTGCTCTCGACGAGATCGACATTCCGCAAATGCCGCGGGCTGGTCGAGAAATTGTAGCGGTCGTCGCGCTCTCTCAGATCCCGCAGCATCTTGCGCAGAGCCGGATCGATCTCGCTTGCGGGGATACCTGTTGCTTCGGCCAGGGCGAGGACGTCGGCGAGGGTCTTTTCGCATTCGGCCCACTTCGCCTCATCGGCAAGGAGGATGGCGAAATGGTAGGCGGCCGCCTCGTAGCGACTGAAAAAGACCCGGCGTTGCGAAGCCACCGCCGGGACGTTCGGCACGGTCTCGAAGGCGGCCTTGAAAGAATCCATCGCCTCGGCATAGGACTTGTCGGCATAGGCCTTTGCCCCGGCGGTGAAAAGAGTCTGGGCGGCTTCCGTCTGCTTTTGGCGCTTCTGCGCCTCGGCGGCGGCAATGCCCGCAACCCCGCCCGGAATTCCGTTTCCGTCGGCCAGGATCCGCGTCACGGGGGCACAAACCATCATCACTGCGACCAGGCACAGGGAGATTCGCCGCGAATTCGCTGGAAACTGAGGCAAAAGAGGCACGATAATCCTTCGAAACTGAACGGGTTGTGACGAGTCCAACCCCGAAATGCGACCTTAGCAGCAAAGCCCCCCGTGGCGCAAGCTCTGAATTCCCCTGAAAAACTGCGATTTTCTGCTCGTGTTGCCCCACGAATCAGGACACCGTAGCCTTCGAGCGTGGAACGGTTGAAAGCGTCGCTTGACTCAAAAATGGGATCCCGTGGCGGGCGACCGCCACGACGAGCCGAAAAACCCGCGACGAATCCCCTGAAACGATGCCTGAACGCTATGGCCGCTGGCGGAACACCAGCACTGCATTCAGTCCGCCGAAAGCGAAGGAATTCGACATCGCCGCACGGATCTCCAGGGGCTCGCCGCGATTCTCGACCACGTAGAGGTCAATGTCAGGATCGGGCGGGTCGGCACCCGGAGTCGGAGGGACGACTCCGTGACTCATCGCCAAAACGGTCGCAACCGCCTCGACCGCACCGGCCGCCCCGAGCGTGTGCCCGTGCATGGATTTCGTCGACCCCACCCGCAAAGTCCGGGTGTGATCTCCAAAAACCAGCCCGATTGCGCGGGCTTCGTTGCGATCATTGCTCTCCGTACCGGTGCCATGGGCGTTGAGGTAGTCGATCGCCTCCGCACCAAGACCCGCATCGTTCAGAGCGAGGTGCATCGCCGCTGCCGGACCCTCGATCGACGGAGCGGTGAGGTGACTGGCATCAGCCGTCATCCCGAACCCCGCAACTTCGGCATAGATCCGTGCCCCCCGTGCGAACGCGTGATCGAGAGTTTCGAGCACCAGTAGGGCGGCCCCTTCCCCCAGGATCATGCCATCCCGCCCCCGGCTGAAGGGGCGGCAGGACGTCGGCGAGACGACGCGCAAGGCATCCCACGCATAGAGGCTTCCGTGATTCAACTGCGCCTCGTGGCCACCCGCGACCAGAACCTCGGCCGAGCCTTCACGGAGCAACGTCAGGGCAATCCCGATGGCGTGGGCGGAAGAGGCACAAGCGCTCGAAACGGAAAAGGCGGGTCCCTGCAATCCATGTACCATGGAAATGTGACTTGCTCCGGAACTCGGCATGATGTTTGGCACTGTCATCGGAGAAGTGCGCCGCTTGCCGTGCCGATAGAGCCTCTCATACGCCGCGTCGATGATGTGCGACCCACCGATGCCGCTTCCGGTGATGACCCCCGACCTCGCCCGCAGCGACTCGTCGAAAACCAATCCGGAGTCCGCGATCGCCTCCCCGGCGGCGACGAGCGCAAATTGAACGCCACGGTCAAGACCTTGGTGAACTCGCGATTCAAAGCAAACGTCGGGATCGAAATCCCTCACTGCGGCGACCCGGGTGAATCCGAGGTCCGGATTGGGTGGATCGACGGGGAAAAGCCCCTGTCGTCCCGCCGCGAGGGAGTTCCAGAAGGTCGTGCGATCACGACCGATTGAAGAGACCACTCCGACCCCGGTCACGACCACACGTCGACGCGAGTTCATCCTGGATTTGACTCTGTCGCAGGGGAATCTCCCGCAAGGAGGCGTTCGATTCCGTCGATGACCCCCTGCACGCTCCGGATCGTCTTCACATCCCCGTCAGGCAGGCGGAGATCGAATTCCTCCTCGATCTCGAAGACTGCCTCGATGATGGCAAGGGAATCGAAAGCGAGATCCTCGAAGGTGCTCCCAGGAGTCACTTCGCGGTCTTTGGCCACCTTTTGGATCGCCCGGAGGACACGCTCTTCAATTGTCGCCATGTGTTCAGTTTTTTTGGGGAGTAGACTCGATCTCAAGGAATCGCAAATTGATTTGCCTAGTCGCCCGATGTCTCCGCACGACCCGGAAATGGAGAGTTATGTCCCCTCACAAACGGGTACAACTGGCGGCGGAGACAATGACCCGCATGCAATACCTCCTGATCGATCAGGGATACCGTTGGAGGTCTGCCAAGAATTTCTTCGTGTTCGCAGAGGCAGCTTTGAGCTTCTTCGTCAACGATTTTACCAAAGAGGCCTTCTTCGCCTTCTTCGCTTTCCGAATCTGTTTCTTGAACTTGGCTTCTTTCGCCTTCGATGCCGCCATTTGGGATTGCAAACCGGCGATGATCGGACCGTGGTCGAAGAATACCTGGTCTCCGACCAATCCGGCACTGCCTCCGAGAAACCCTCCGGCAGTGCGGGCATTCACGCGAATCGTTCCCTGCACCGGAAGATCCTGACCGGTGAGAGTCAGGGTACCACCCGCCTGGGTTCCCGTGCCGAGCAGACTCCATGAGACACCATTGTCAGTGGAGACTTCGAAGCCGATCGGAATAGCCTTGGGGCCAGGCCCGCTTCTCGTCCAACTCAGACGCGTCCCGTCCACGACGGTCAGGGTCTGAACAGCGGCCCCGTTTCCAAATCGCGTGAGAAAGGGCTGCGCGGTCGTGTTGAAGTTGTCGAAGTCCCCCCCGACGAGCAAATTTCCGTCCTCTTGCAAGGCGATCGCAGAGACTTCTCCGTCTGCACCAACACCCGCATTGAATGTGCCGTCGAGGCCGCCGACCGGATCGAGGCGGGCGATTCGACCGCACGCGACAGTATCATATTGGGAGAAAACCCCTCCGATGAGGACCTTGCCATCGTTCTGCACGGCCATGGTGAGCACGTTGCCGTCTGCACCTATCCCGGTTGCGTAACTGGTGTCGAGAGCCCCCGAAGAAGAGAGGCCAGCGACTCGGCCCCGGTTGGTGGCGTCGAACTCTGTGAAGTAGCCGCCGATCAGGATCCTTCCTTCCCCTGGCAGAACGATCGTGGTGACGCGGTCGTTCGCTCCGTCGTCGACAGCACTGACGAAGCTATTGTCGACCACCCCGGTTGCCGAGAGGCGGACGATGCGTTTAACCGCTGTGCCACCGAAGTTGAGGAAGTTGCCTCCGACCAGAATCTGGCCGTCCGGCTGGACGGCGATGCTGTAGACCGCGTCGTCGGCACCCACTCCCGGATTGAAAGTGGTGTCGATGGACCCGTCGGAATCGAGCCGGACGATCCGTCCGCACGTCACTCCGGCGAATTTCTCGAAAAGTCCGCCCACGAGAATTCTCCCATCGGGCTGGACGGCGATGGCGTAGACGATCCCGGCAGCTCCCGC
>CALDKL010000080.1 GCA_937898895.1 uncultured Verrucomicrobiae bacterium
CGATAGGTCAGTTTTTCATGGTCGAATCCCAACAGGTGCATGATCGTTGCCTGGAGGTCGTGAACGTGTACGGGATTCTCCGCGATGGCAAAACCGAGTTCGTCGGTCTTTCCGTAGTCAAAGCCCGCCTTCACCCCGCCTCCGGCCATCCACAGCGTGAAACAGTCGGGATAGTGGTCGCGACCGAGGACTTTGCTGGCGGCGGTGCGGCCTTCGCGGAAGGGAGTGCGGCCAAACTCTCCGCCCCAGACAACGAGGGTGTCCTCGAGCAATCCGCGCTGTTTCAGGTCGCGAATGAGGGCGGCGACGGGTTTGTCGGTCGCGGCCATTTTTTTGGTGAGACCATCGGTGATGCCGGATTCGGCGCTGGTGCCATGAAAGTCCCAGCCCCAGTCGAATAGCTGCACGAAACGCACCCCCTGCTCGACGAGACGACGGGCGAGCAGGCAGTTGTTGGCAAAGCTGGCCCCACCGGGCTCCGCGCCGTAGTCATCGAGGACGTGTTGCGGTTCTCTGGAAATATCCATCACTCCCGGCACGCTCGTCTGCATGCGATAGGCAAGCTCGAATTGGGCGATGCGCGTCACCGTCTCGGGATGGGCGAATTCGGCGTTCTGCTTTTCATTCAACTCGCGCAGGGCGTCGAGGGTCTTGCGACGCAGATCGCGGCTCATCCCTGCGGGATCGGAGACGAAGAGAATGGGGTCTCCTTTCGAGCGGCATTGCACCCCCTGAAACACCGACGGCGCAAACCCGCTGCCCCAGCAGGCCTGACCACCGCTCGGCTGGGTGCCGCTGGAGATCATAACGACAAAACCGGGCAGGTTCGCGTTCTCCGTGCCGAGACCGTAGGTCGCCCACGAGCCCATCGATGGCCGCCCCTGGCGCTCGAAGCCGGTGAAGAGAAGCAACTCGGCGGGGGCGTGATTGAATTGACTCGTGTGCATCGAGCGCACCACACAGATGTCGTCGGCGAGGGTGTGAAAGTTTGGGGTGGCGTCACTCATCCACATGCCGGCTTTGCCGTACCGGGCAAATTTCCGAGGAGTGCCCATCAGCTTGGGCACTCCCGTGGTGAAGGCAAAACGCCGACCTTCGAGGATGGATTGAGGGCAATCCTGCCCATCGTGTTTCACGAGATCGGGTTTGTAATCAAAGAGGTCGAGGTGCGGTGGCGCTCCTGACATGTGCAGATAAATGACCCGCTTCGCCTTCGCGCCGAAGTGTGGTTGTCGTGGCGCGAGCGGATCGTCACCGTAGGTGGCGGCTCCGACCGTGCCGCCCGCCGCGCCCATCGCACCGAGGGCAATTGCCCCCAGGCTGAATTGTCCGGCGTTGCCGAGAAACTGGCGTCTTGTGGTGAGACGGAGGTGTTCTTCGCGGAGGGGTGTCATGGGCACGGGGCAGAGGTTAACGACGCATGAGAAACTCATCCAGATTCATGATCACGTTCGCCGTGGTGGTCCATGCGGCGAGGTCGGCGAGATCAGCCCCTTTCGGCGCGGCACCGATCGGATCGGTGGCCATCTTCGCGGCGGCTTCCGGAGCGGTCCGGAAACTCGCGAGAGCTTCCTCGTGTAGTTTTGTCAGGGTAGCGATTTCGCTCTCATCGGCTTCCCTGGAAAGAGCGATGTGGTAGGCGCGGCGGATCCTCGCGGCGGGATCGGCGGAACCGTCCTCGGCGATGAGCCGTCTCGCGAGGGCCTGATTTGCTTCCACATAGACGGGATCGTTCATCGTCACGAATGCTTGCAGGGGAGTGTTCGTGCGGCCCCTTCGGATCGTGCAAACCTCGCGGTTGGGAGCGTCAAAGGTCGTGAAACTCGCATAGGGTCCGTTGCGGCGCACTTCGGTGTAGACGCTGCGGCGGTGGCGGTCCTCGCCCTCGCTCACGGTCCAGTCGTTGCTGCGGCCGAAAGCCGTGCTCAGGCCCAGATTTGGGGCCATCGGCCTGACACCGGGACCACCTCGCTTCGCGCTGAGAATCCCGCCCACGGCGAGGGCCTGATCGCGGAGCAGTTCGCCGCTCGGACGAAAGCGTGGTCCGCGAGCGAGGTACCGATTCTCGGGATCGCGTTCCTCCAGTTCCCGACTCACCCGCGAGTCCTGCCGATAGGCACGGCTGCTCGCGATCTGGGTGAGAAGTCGCTTCACGTCCCAGCCATGTTCCATGAAATCCACCGCCAGCCAATCGAGCAGCTCGGGATGGAACGGAGGCTCACCCTGGGCACCGAATTCTTCGCTCGTTGAGACGATCCCGATTCCGAACATCGCTTCCCAGAATCGGTTCACGACGACACGGGCGGTCAGCGGGTTGTTCCGGCTGACCAGCCACTGAGCGAGTCCGAGTCGGTTCTTTGATGCTCTGTCAGGGAATGGATGAAGCGAGGAGGGCACCCCGGGGGCGACCACCTCGCCGAGATTCTGCCAGTTGCCGCGAATCTGCACCCGAGTCTCTCGGCGTTCGGAGGGCGGCAGTTCCTTCATCACCGGAACGGTCGATGGTCGGATGCCTGCGAGTTCCTTTTTTGCAGCGGCAAGCCGGGCACGCTCCTTCACGCTCTCCGGAGCGATCTCGCGCACGAAGTAGTCTCGGATCGCTTTGCGCTCGGCCTCGTTCCGCGCGTTCGCGGGCCTGACGAGGGCATCCCTCACTTCGGAAGGTGTTCGCAGCCACAGTCCGGCTCGGGCGTCGCCCGTGACGCCGATCCGGAAACTTCCGAGCGTGTGATTCGCAAAGGAAGAGTGTTGTGTCAGGGTCACGCGGAGGCGCGAGCCCTCTTTCACCTCGATTTCACCCTTTGTCAGCAGGGTCAGGACATGCGGTCGGTCGGTCGCCCCTCCCACAGCCCATCCGGTGGCATCCTTCGCATCCGGTTTCAGCAACGAGGACGCCGCAAAACCGGGTTGCTCGTGGTCGGCCGTCACCGCCGCAATCGAAACCGTGATCGGACCCGTCGAATCGATCTCTGTCTTGTCCTTCGGGGCGGGCAGCGCATCGCGCCTCCACCGCTCGCGGCGTGAGCCATCGAGTGCGAGGATGCGGAATCCCTCGAGTCGTGTCCCCGTGCCTCCGTCGGTGCGATTCCATACGACGATTCGATCAATCGGCACTTCAGCACCGAGATCGACCTCCCACCAGGGGTTGTCTTGCTGTTGGGTATGGGCGACGGAGTTTCTGGCGTAGTCTCCATCGGTCTTTCCGTCGATGGCGCGTTTTGCCTCGGCGACGTCGTACTGGCTGCTCTGGCTCGCCGTTCCCCTGATCGCGACATTGGTTCCCTTTCCGATCACCTCCACCTCGGCGAGTTGGAGGAGTTTGCTTTTTCCCGGAAGTTCGATACGCACGAATCGCACCGTCGGCCCCGTTGCGTTCGGAGGGGGAATCAATACCGCGTCGAGTGCGGTGAGGACGAAGTTCCCGAATCCTTCTGCGGGCTTCGTCTCCAACCGCATCGCTCGCAATGCTCCGGGGGCGAGGGGTAGCTCGACGACCTGGTTTGCCCTGGGTGCGTTTTTTGCGATGCGGACAAACCCGTCCTCTCCGACCTGTGCGCCACCCGCTTCAACATTCGTGGTGACTTTGTCAGGCCTGGGAGTCTGCCAGGCGAGATCACGGGGGAACTGCGCATCCCACGGATCCAATCCCGTCAGCCAGGATGGGTCCGGCGATCCGAAACGTCGCTCCAGATCGCCGATCTCCTTCTCCAGCAGATCTCTCTTCTTCGTTTGCTCATCCGTGTAGAAGGAATGCAGCGGAGACTCGTCCTTGCGATCCGCGTCGGCGCTCTGGTTGAAGATCGAAAAAACCGAAAAATATTCGTTCTGCGTGATCGGGTCGTATTTGTGGGTGTGGCACTGGGCGCAGGCCATCGTCGTGCCCATCCAGACAGCCAGAGTCGTGTTGACCCGGTCGATGATCGCCGCCGTTCGGAACTCTTCATCGCTGGTGCCGCCTTCATTCTGCGTCATGGTGTTGCGATGAAAGGCGGTCGCGATGATCTGGTCCTCGGTGGGATCGGGTAGGAGATCTCCGGCGATTTGCTCGATCGTAAACCGGTCGAAAGGCAGATTGCGGTTCAAAGCGGTGATGACCCAATCGCGATATCCCCAAATCTCGCGGGCTTCGTCACTGGGGTATCCCGAACTGTCGGCATAGCGCGCCAGATCGAGCCACTGGCGCGCCCAATGTTCTCCGAAGGAAGGTTTGTCGAGAATTGAGGAAAGGTAGGTTTGCCAGGCGTTCTGTGAATCCTCTTTTACCAATGCTTCCACTTCACTCCAGGTCGGAGGCAAGCCGGTCAGGTCGAGGGAAAGCCGACGTGCCAGAGTGTACCGATCCGCCTCGGGGGAGGGTTGGATACCCTCCTTCTCCATGCGGGCGAGGAGAAACTGATCGATCTCGTTCACCGGCCAGCTTGTATCCGAAACCGAGGGGAGTTCCGGTTTGACGGGCGGATCGTAGGACCAGTGTTTCTCATACTTGCCCCCCTGGGCAATCCATCGCCGGATCAGGTCGACCTGCTCGGGGGTGAAGCGTTTTCCCTTTTCCGGAGGGGGCATCACCTCTTCGTCGTCCTCACTGAGGAGACGCGAGAGCATCTCGCTCTCGTCAGGCTTCCCCGGCACGACGGCGGCGTAACCGCCGAGGTCCCTCGTTGCACCCTCGAGGTTGTCGAGGCGAAGCTTGGCCTTGCGTTGCTTCTCGTCGGGTCCGTGACAGGCGATGCAGTGATTCGAGATCAGTGGCCGGATCTGACGATTGAAATCAACCTTCTCCCCGGCCACGGCAGGGTAGCAAGAA
>CALDKL010000081.1 GCA_937898895.1 uncultured Verrucomicrobiae bacterium
GAGTCTTGTTCTCCTCGCTGGTGATGGAAACAGGTTCCCGCGTGGTCGAGACCGGATTGCGAATTCGTCTCACCTTGTGGTTTGTTTCCGGCACCGTTGCGGGTGCTCTGCTGTTGCTGCACGAGTATGGCTTGAACAAGAACAGTGCTACGCCCAGCTATGCGCTCTTCTCCTGTGCGACAACGGCAGCCCTGTGGCTGGCTGTCCACTCTATCGGTGAGGTGCGTCGCCTGCGATATCTTTACCGTCCCCTGGAGTGTTTCGGCCATAATGTGTTGCTGGCCTATCTTCTCTCGGAGGCACTTCCTTCGCTGCTCGTGTGTATTCGCGCCGATGGAATCTACGAAGCACTCGCGAGAGGCAGTCTGGTCGCTGCCCTGACCCGATCCCTTTTCAGCACCCTGATTCTCATGGGCCTCACCTGCGGTCTGAACCGCATCGGTTTCCGCGTTCGCCTTTGACGGAGATGCCGCTCAAAGCGAGTCAGGAGGATCGAAAATGCGGGCTACTTGCCGGATTTCTCGGGGAACTCCGACCTCCCCAGCAAATCCATCACACTCAGGATCCCGACCAGTGTTCCGTCCGCGTCGATGACGAGACATTTCTGCCGCCCAGATCGGATCATCATTTCGACTGCGTCTTCAACGCGCTCATCGGGAGAACAGGTGGGCAGGTGCAGGCGGTCGATTCGCCCGAGTGGGGTCTCGGGTGCCGCCTCGGCCCTCTTGAGAAAATCGAACAGATCTTCGCGAGAGAGACAGCCTTCGAGTCGACCTTCCGGTCCCGTGAGCGGGTATACGCTAAAACGGCGTTTGGTGAAAAGTGCGAGGGCGTCGCCGACCGTGGCATCGCTGCGCAAAGTGGCGAGGTCGGTGCGCATGACCTGCTCGACCGGACGGCTGAGGATCGAGGAATCGAGGCGCCGTTTCACTGACTCGACTTCGGCCTCGGCCGTGCCTTGTGCGGTCGTACGACCCAGAACCCGGCGGATTCGGCTGCTGCTCTGAAAAAGCGGCAACAAGACCTCGCCGGTAATGGAGACGAGTTCGCTCGGCCCGGTGGCATACGCATCGTAGAGATAGCCTCCGCCGTGGACGATGGCACGCTCGCCGAAGTATTCTCCCTCGCCGATGGTGCGCACCACCGCTCCATCCCCGTCGCGCAGTTCGATTTCGCCGCGATGCACGACATACAGCGAAAAGGCGGGCTCGCCCCGGTGAAAGAGCGCATCGCCCGGCTCGAGGTGGACTTTTCGGTAGAGCTTGGTAAAGCGGGGGCTCAGCAGGGTGATGTCGCGCGGAAAAAAGAGATCGAGGGTCCAGTCGATCATGACGCGAAGCTTGCGATCGACGCCGGGGAGCTTCGAGAGGTAGATCGAGCGCCAGAGGAACCAGGCGAAGAAGCCGGAAAACTGCATCCCCAGGATACTCGCCACAGCGGTGCGATGTCCGATCGAGGCAAGTTCGCCGAGACTTTTGAACACAAATGGAACCAGCTCGCGATCCGAGAGGGCGTGTCCGATATTTTTCGCGAGAGCAGTCCCCTGGCGGGAAGCAAACTGGGCCGTCTGAGGGCAGGCCTCGTCGGCCTGACCTGACAAAGGCACCCATGCGCAATCTCCTGCCGCCCACACCCGATCGGTCCCTTTCACACGAAGGAATTCGTCAGTGCGCACCCGATATCCCTCATGGGCGAGTCCGGCAGAATCGCAAAGGCCGCGGATTGCGCTGTTCGGCGCATTTCCCACGGTGGAAACGACGGTCGCGGAATCGATCACTTCACCCGACTGGAGATACACCCGAGTCGCGGTGACGGCGCGGACACGATCATTCAGGCGAAATTCGAGTCCTCGGTCTCGGAGCTTCCCGGCGGCGTAGTCGCCGAGTTCGGCCCCGAGGGTGTGGAGGATGCGGTCCCGGCTGTGAACGAGAAGGACGCGGATCTCTTCTGGAGGAATGTCAGGATAATCGCGCCCTGCTTCGCGGAGGAGATCGAGCATCTCCCCCGCCGTCTCCACGCCCGAATATCCTCCCCCCACGACGACGAACGTCAGGAGGCGTCGCCGGACTTCGCTGCGGGGCTCGGCATTCGCCTCCTCGAGCCGCGAGATGAGAGTGGCTCGCAGGATCATGGCGTCACCGACGTTTTGCATGACGAAAGCGTGCTCGGGCATCCCAGGGACACGACTGAGGTCGATCTCCGCCCCAAGGGCGAGGACGAGATGTTGGAATCCGATCACGATCCCGGCAGAGAAGGAACCGGTGTCGATCTGCACCTCGCGCTTTTCCAGGTTGATCGAGCGGACCCTGCCACGCACGACACGAAGCCCCCGGCAGAGTCGGCGAATCGGATTGACGACATGGCGCGGGGCTATCGAGGCCCCGGCGACCTCGGCGAGCATGGGTTGGAAAACGAGGTAATTCTGATCCGATACGATGACGGCGTCTCCGGGATCCCGCCCCGCGCGTTTCAGTTCCCTGGCGAGGCGCTGCCCACAGGCGACTCCGGAGAAGCCGCCTCCGAGGATGACGATTTCGAGATCGATGCGGGCGGGGTCCGGTAGGGGCATGGAAAAATCGCGTTCGATCCGCCAATCGCCTGGAAACGCCGATGCGGCAATTCAATTCACAAAAAAGACATCAACGACAAACCAGGCGATCATGCCGAGGGCCAGGCCAACGCGCCCCAGGATGCCCGCGATGCCGCCGACGACCGTCCCCACGGTGGAGTGGCCGGCCGCTTTCACCTCCTTCTTTGCAATACAGACCTCGAAGATGAAAACCCCGGCGATCGGCCCGATGATGAGTCCGGGAATTCCGAAGAAGAGGCCGATCACTCCGCCGAGAATGGCCCCGACGATGCCCCACTTGCTCGAGCCGAACCATTTTGCCCCGAGGGCACCGCTGACCCAGTCGAGGAGGATGGAGAGACCGTAGAGAAGGCCAATGAAGACGAGCCCCTGCCAGGCCAATCCGGAGGACTCCATGCCCATCGTGAAGTAGAACAAAAGGGCTCCCGCGAAGATGAGGGTTGTGCCTGGCAGGATGGGAAGAAACGGTCCGAGAAAACCGGTCACGAGGCGCAGGACAACGCTGGACCAGATGCGCGTGTGATAGAGGGGCTCACCGGAAAGACAATCATACCAGCTGGCA
>CALDKL010000082.1 GCA_937898895.1 uncultured Verrucomicrobiae bacterium
TGCTCGGGAAAGTCGGCAAGATTGGCATGCGAATTGGAACCGGACTCGCCTATCGTCTCTACTTCGAAGCCGAGGGGGCCATGGCCAAAGCCCTGCCCGAAGCAAAAGGTGCTGGATGGCTGCGCCAGGTCCAGGTGCGGATGGCTCATGAGCAGGCCATGACCCGCTACATCCCGGGGCCACTCGAAGGAAAACTGACCCTCTTCCGAGCCCTGGTCGGAGGCGACAAGTTCGAACTCGGCCCTGATTATGGCTGGGTCGATCTGGTCGACGACCTTGAGATCGTCGACGTGCCCGGCAATCACATCAGCCTTTTCCACGAGGAAAATATCGACAGGATCGCCGCCGCCTTCCGCGCGGCGCTGTTGGGAGAACCTTCCCTGCAACGATGAGGACGGAAGTTCACGCCGCTTCATAGCGCCGATCACGCCGACGCGCAGAGGAATGGGCTTCTCCCTCGGATCTTGCCCCCTCGGACCTTGCCTCGTCGCGAGATTCCTCCCGTCGTCCCTCGCTGCGGCGATCTTTCCGTTCCTCGCCGTGCGGAGAACCCGAATCAGGGTTCGATCCGAGAAACTGCAGAGAGTCGGCCACCACTTTCAGCCTGGAACGATCCTGGCCAGTCTGTTTGTCCTGCCAGGTCTCCATCTGGAGCCGCCCTTCGACGAGGACACTCCTGCCCTTCTGGAGATATTGGGCTGCATTCTCCGCCGCTCGCCCCCACACCGTGACATCGACGAAGGTGGTTTCTTCCTGGCGCTGCCCGTTTTCGGCAGTCCAGACGCGGTTGAGGGCAAGACCCAGCTCGGTGACGGCGGATCCGGTTTTTGTTTTTCTGAGCTCGGGTTGGCGAGTCAGGTTTCCAACAAGGGTTACACGATTGTAGCTGCTCATGTGGACAGTAAATCACAACCTGTTCGGGTGAACAAGTAAAATTTTAACTTTTTTTTCGTCGCTCGCAAAGAAGTACCGCGCATATCCGCGTTTGCGCACGGGCTCACTCGCACCTTAGTTGGGCGGGACTCCTCCGGCATGGCCAACGAATCCCTCTCGCCCTTTACTGATTTCTGCTTCCTCTTCCTCTCCATCGTGCTGGAAGGGGCTCCCTTTATCCTCCTCGGCACGCTGATTTCGGGGTTCATTGACGCCTATCTCCCGCCTGGCCTGGTGGATCGCTGGCTGCCAAAGAACCGCTTCCTTGCCGTGATCCTCAGCGGGCTCCTCGGAGCGATCTTTCCGGTCTGCGAGTGTGCGGTGGTTCCGGTCATCCGCCGCCTCATCCGCAAGGGACTGCCGGTGTCGTGCGCCATCACCTACATGCTCTCGGCCCCGATCATCAATCCCATCGTCGTCGTCAGCACGATGAAGGCCTTCTCCACCTCGCTGGGTCAGTTCTCGCTTCGCGGGGCCGAGGCCGCTGCTTCCCAGGGTCCTCTCTTCATGACCTCCAGCCGTCTCCTTCTCGCCTTTCTGGTGACGGTCACAGTGGGGTTCATCGTGCTGAGAATCCGCCATCATTCCCTCCTCCGCGCGGGAGTGGCGCCTCGCCATTCCGATGCGGGACCGGGCAGTCACGACGATCTCGCTCCCAGTGTCGGTCTGCCGGGTCCGAATCGGCTCATCCTCGCGATGCGCACGACGATGCGCGACTTTCTCGAGACGGCGATGTATTTCACCATCGGCGTGGCCATCACTTCGGTCTTCCGGGCCTATGTCACCGAAGATCTGATCATCCTCTTCAACCAGAGCGAACCCACCGGCATCGCCCTGATGATGGCCCTCGCGTTCGTCCTCAGTCTCTGCAGCACCTCCGACGCCTTCATCGCGGCGAACTTCCCCGTGTCCCAGTCGGCCAAGCTCGCCTTCCTCGTCTTTGGTCCGATGATGGATGTGAAGCTCGTCTTCATGTACCTGTCGGTCTTCAAATCGCGCTTTGTCCTTTTCCTCGCCCTCTCGCTCTTTGTCGTGATTGGAGTGCTGAGCTATGTTTGGGTGCGAATCTGATCCGCGATTTTTCGAATTCCCTATCCCGCAAAGGCTATGAAACGATTCCTCCAACTGCTCGCGATTCTGACTCTGATGGTGTGGGGTGGCTTCTTCCTCTATTACTACACCAGCGGTCGCATCGAAAAATACCTTGACCCCAGCTTTCGTACCTACGCCCTCGTGTCGGGGGTCGGATTCCTCCTCCTCGGAGCCTTCAATTTCCTAAACCGCAACCGGGAGACCGGCGTCTGCACCCACGATCACGCCCACGGGGAGATCTGCGACCACGATCACCATCATCCTGAACACGAGCACGAGCACGATTGCTGCGGGCACGGGCATGAGCACGGGCACGGGCACGAGCACGAGCACGAGCACGAGCACGGGCACGAGCACGAGCACGGGCATGAGCACGGGCATGAGCACGAGCACGGGCATGAGCACG
>CALDKL010000083.1 GCA_937898895.1 uncultured Verrucomicrobiae bacterium
CATCGCCCGCGCCCTCATCAACAAGCCCGAGGTTCTCCTCCTCGACGAACCGCTCGCCGCCCTCGACCTGAAGTTGCGCCAGCGTCTCCTGGTCGAACTCGATGAGCTGCACGAGGAGGTGGGCATCACCTTTCTCTACGTCACCCACGACCAGCACGAGGCCATGGGCATCAGTGATCGCATCGCGGTGATGCGAGCCGGGAATATCGAGCAGATCGGTGCACCTGCTGCGATCTACGAGACTCCCGTGAACAGCTTTGTGGCGGCCTTCATCGGAGACACGAATTTCCTCCGGGGTCGCGTCGATGCCATCGTCGACGGCGAGCACAGCACCGGCACATTCGACTACCTCGGAGGTCCCATTCGCATCTACGATGATCGTCCGGTGAAGGTGGGCGAGCGTGTCAGCCTCAGTCTGCGACCCGAGAAGATTTCCCTGTCAAAGACGCGCCCCGATCCTCTCCCGGAAAACCGGAACGCGGTGAAGGGAACGGTCGAGGACATGATCTACCTCGGCTCGATGACGCGATTTTGGGTGCGGACGGGCGAAGAGCTGCTCATGGTCGAGTCACAGCACGGACGTTTCTTTCTCGACGAGGCGCGGCCACCGCAGTGGGGAGACGAGGTATGGGTGAGCTGGAATGCGAATGACGGCTATCTTCTCGAGAATTTCCGCGAGGAGGATCGGCAGCTTCTCTCGCTGCCGGATGATGAGTGAAGTGCGATGAATCAGCACCGCAAGAACGAGATCCTCCTGACCGCGCCGACCCTGCTCTGGCTTGTGGTCTTTTTTGTGATCCCCTCCTTTGCGATGCTGCTGATTTCCTTCCGACCAGCCAATGTCTACGGAGGGATCGAGGACGGTTGGACCCTCGGGGCCTGGCAGGCCCTCGGCAACCCGGACTATCCCATCATCCTCTGGCGCACCGTCCGCCTCAGCCTCATCACCACGGTGATCTGCCTCGCCATCGCGCTCCCCGTCGCCTTTTTGCTCGGCCGACTCGAGGGAAAATGGCGAGGCACCCTCCTCATGCTCGTGATCGTGCCCTTCTGGACGAATTTTGTCATCCGCGTGGCGGCCTGGCGCGTCCTGCTGCACCCCGAGGGGATGTTGCGTCAGGGTCTTGTCCATCTGGGCCTCATTCACCCTGACACATTGCTCCTCTACAACGAAGGGGCCGTCCTCATGGTCATGGTCTACACCCACCTGCCTTTCGCGATCTTGCCGCTCTATGCGGCGGCGGAACGATTTGACTACAGCCTGCTCGAGGCGGCTCGCGACCTCGGGGCGAACGGGTTCCGGGCGGTGATGCGCATTTTTGTTCCGGGGGTGAGCCAGGGACTCCTCACCGCCATGGCCCTCGTCCTCATTCCCGCGCTGGGATCCTATGTCATTCCCGACCTCGTCGGAGGCACCTCCGATGAGATGATCGGAAACAAAATCGCCCAGAGAGCCCTCGGCGACCGGAATCTTCCCCAGGCTGCGACGTTGTCGATCGCTCTGCTCGCCATCACCCTCCTTCCCATTCTCGTTGTCTTCCTGATCAACCGGAGGGAGCGCGCCGAGTCCCGATGAAAGCAAGCCGTGTCCCCGCCCTCATCCTCGCCGTGGTGCTGGCCTTTCTCTACCTGCCCATCCTCCTGCTCGTCATCAATTCCTTCAACGAAGCGCGCTACAGCTCGACCTGGGGCGGCTTCACCCTGAAATGGTACAAGGCACTCGGCACCTGGGAAAACCGGGATCTCTGGTCTGCCGCGACGCGCTCGCTCTTCATCGCCCTCGCCTCGAGCCTTAGCTCGATGGTCCTGGGCACACTCTCGGCCTGCGCCCTGCATTGGTACCGTTCGCGGCTCCAGCGGATCAACCACGGAGTGCTCTACCTGCCGATCGTCATCCCCGACCTCCTCATGGGCATCAGCCTGCTGCTTTTCTTTGTCGCTCTGGGCACCTCCCTGGGGACCGGAACGATTCTCATCGCCCACATCACCTTCTGCGCGAGCTTCGTCACCGTCGTGGTGCTGGGCAGGCTCCAGGGATTCGATGAAAACGTCATCGCCGCTGCGCGTGATCTCGGTGCCTCCAATTGGGTCATTGTCCGCCGGGTCATCCTTCCGCTGCTCGCTCCCGGCATCATCGCGGGCGGACTGCTCGCCTTCACTCTTTCGGTTGACGATTATGTCATCACGTTTTTCGTGACCGGACCGGGTTCGACAACCCTTCCCCTGAAAATCTACAGCATGGTGAAACACAGCAAGGATCTGCCCGTCATCAACGCGATCTCCACCCTCTTCCTCGCCCTCACTTTCCTGGTCGTCTGGCTCAGCCAGCGCCTCACCGAACACCAACCCAACCGCGACAGCCGATGAAACGCATCCTCGCCCTCTTCCTTTCCGCCCTGCTTCTCTCCTCCTGCGGCGAGAAACGGCCCGAGCTTCACCTCTTCACCTGGGACGATTACCTCAATCCCGAACTCATCACCCAATTCGAGGAGCAGCACGGATGTCGTCTCGTCATCGACATCTTCGATTCGAACGAGTCCATGCTCGCCAAACTCAAGGCCGGAGCGACCGGTTACGACGTCCTCGTGCCGACGAGCTACATGGTCAAAGTGCTCGCCCGCGACGGCATGATCGTCGAACTCGACAAGAGCAAACTGCCGAATCTGAAGCACGTCGATCCGGATTATCTGACCAACCTCGCCTTCGACAAAGAGATGAAGTGGAGCGTGCCCTACATGCTCGCCCCCACCGGCATCGCCTATGTGAGCGACCGCGTCGAATCCATCGAGCCGACCTGGCGTGTCTTTGAGCGAGCCGACCTGAAGGGTCGCATGACCATGCTCAACGACTCCCGCGAGACGATCGGGGCCGCCCTCAAGACGCTCGGCTTCCGCATCAACACGATCGATCCCGCCCAGATCGCCCAGGCGAGGGATCTCGTGATCCAATGGAAAAAGAACCTCGCCAAGTTCGAGAGCGACCAATACGACAGCGGACTGGCCTCGGCCGAATTTTTCCTTTCGCAGGCCTATGCCGGCGATGCCTTCCAGGCGCAGGAGGACAACGAGAAGATCGATTTCATCCTTCCCGCCGAAGGCACGTCCGTCGCCTGCGATGATCTCGTCATCTCCAAAAACGCTCCGAATCCCGAGCTTGCCTACGCCTTCATCAACTTTCTCACCGATCCGGCCAACGCCGCCGCGAACATGGAGTACATCTATTACCTCGCCCCGAACAAGAGCGCCTACGATCTCGTGAGCAAGGAATTCCGGGAAAACGATGCCATCTTCCTCGACGCCGCGACGATGAAGAAGTGCGAGGTCATCGACGACCTGGGCGAAAACAACAAGCTCTACAACGAGGCCTGGGATCTGATCCGGGCGGCCCAGTGAGGAATCTCACGGCTCCACCATTCCCATCTCCTTCAGCTTTCGCTGCATCGTCCGGCGCGAGATGCCCAGTAGTTTCGCAGCTTCGGTGCGATGCTCACCGGTGCGAGCGAGGGCGAGGCGGATGAGGCGTTGCTCCATCTTTGCGAGATTGAGATCCTCGGGCTCCGCCGCGATCAGCGATGGGGCCACCGCGGCTTCTTTTCCCGCGCCGCCTCGCAGCACAGGCAACGAATCGTCGCGAAGAAACGCCGGAAGGTGGCGCAATCCGATCTTTGATGAATTCGACATCACGACACCGTGCTCGATCACGGTGCGCAGTTCGCGCACATTGCCGGGCCAGTCGTAGGCGAGGAGCCACTGCATCGCCTCGGTCGTGAGGTCCATGGGGGGTTTGCCATTCTCCTCGGCGAATTCTCTGAGGAAAGCGTCGACGAGCAGGACGATATCCTCCTTTCTCTCACGCAGCGGAGGCATGGTGATGGAGACGACGTTCAGCCGGAAAAACAGATCGTCGCGGAAAGTGCCCGCGCGGACCATTTCGCGGAGATCCCGGTTCGTTGCGGCGACGACGCGGACGTCGACCTTGAGGGCTTTGTTGGATCCGAGTCGCTCGATGGTGCGTTCGCCGATGGCGCGGAGCAGCTTCACCTGGGTGTTGAGATCGATTTCGCCGATCTCGTCAAGGAAGAGGGTGCCGCCGTCGGCTTCTTCGAATCGCCCGACACGGCGCTCCATTGCTCCGGTGAAGGCACCACGTTCGTGGCCGAAAAGCTCACTCTCGAGCAGTTGCTCGCTGAGGTCGGCGCAATGAACCGTGAAGAGCTTTGCTTTCGGCCGCCCGCTGAGATGGTGGATAGCCCGACCGACGAGTTCTTTGCCGGTGCCGCTCTCCCCTTCGATGAGGACGGTGGCCCGCGTCGGGGCGACCTGGCGGATCGTTTCAAAGACGGGCTTCATCACTGCGGAATGCCCGATGATATTCTCGAGGCCGTAGCGATCCGAGACCTGGGATTTTAGAGCGGCGACTTCGACTTCCGCAGCGCGGCTGCGGATGGCGCGTTTGATGACGATCTCGAGTTCGTCGATATGGAGAGGTTTGCTGACGTAATCGTAGGCCCCTTTCTTCATCGCCTCCACCGCAACATCGACCGAGCCGTAGGCGGTCATGAGGATGCAGATGGGCGGCCTGGGCCGGGCGAGACTGCGGGTGATGAGATCCATTCCGTTTTCGCCACCGAGCCGCAGGTCGGTGAGCATCACGTCGATGGACTCGTTCTTCAGGATCTCCTCGGCCTCGGCGAT
>CALDKL010000084.1 GCA_937898895.1 uncultured Verrucomicrobiae bacterium
GACGAAGTCGCCCAGGAAATCGTGCGCCTCTGCTACCTCGGTGACGAGGAGGGACGGGGAGTGCATTTGTTAGGGCCTCTCTCGGGAAAAGTCATCCGCGTCGCCCCGCCCCTGACCATGCCGGTGGCGGAGTTGCAGGAGTATTTCGAGGTGATGCACCGCCTCGCGGCGCGAGTGGGTCGGTGAGGGTTCCCATCCCCAGAGCCGTCTTCACCGCCGTCTCAACACGGCTCGACGCTTCGGGGGGAACCTGTCCCCATCGAGGTGGAGGCCGCTTGTTGAGATGGGCGCGCTGACTCAAAAAAAGAGCCCCCCGTGTTCATCTCGGAGTTCCCTCGGAAAGACGACGAGCGAAACACGGGAGATTGACGCACGGATGTGGCGGGACGCCGCCTCTACACTATCCTCACAAATTCCCATCCGTCACCGCCCCTTCCGAGGCGGAAGCGGCGAGCTTTGCGAATTTCGCGAGGACGCCGTGGGTGTAGCGCGGTTTGGGCTGCTTCCAGGCTTTCTTGCGGGCAGCCATCTCCTTCGCGGAAACGTGCAGGGTCATCTCGCGCTTCTCGGCGTCGATGGAAATTTCGTCGCCGTTTTTCACCAAGGCGAGCGGACCGCCCACAAAGGCCTCGGGCGTGATGTGGCCGATGACAAAACCATGGCTGCCTCCGGAAAAACGACCATCGGTGATCAGTGCCACATCCTTGCCGAGGCCCGCCCCCATGATCGCCCCGGTGGGTCCGAGCATCTCGCGCATCCCAGGGCCGCCCTTGGGCCCTTCCATGCGGATGACGACCACGTCGCCCTTCTTGATCTTGCCACCGAGGATGGCCTTCATGGCAAGCTCCTCGGAATCGAACACCCGGGCCTTTCCGGTGAAGGACAGGCCCTCCTTGCCCGAGATCTTCGCCACCGCCCCGCCGGGGGCGAGGTTGCCGTAGAGAATGACGAGGTGGCCGTTTTTCTTGATCGGATTCTTGAGCGACCGGATGATGTCCTGGTGTTTCGGGTAGGGCTTCACCTTCGCGAGATTCTGCGCCATGGTCCGGCCCGTGACGGTCATGCAGTCGCCGTGGAGGAGACCGGCATCGAGGAGCATCTTCATCAGGGGTAGCGTCCCGCCGATCTCGACGAGTTTCATCATCACGTATTTGCCGCTCGGCTTGAGGTCGGCAAGCACGGGAACCCGTTTCCCGACGCGGGTGAAGTCGTCGATGGTGATTTTCACGCCCGCCGCGCTGGCCATCGCGATGAGGTGGAGCACCGCGTTGGTCGATCCTCCGAGCGCGGTCACCACGGTGATCGCGTTCTCGAAGGCTTTCTTGGTCATGATATCGCGGGGCCGGATGTTCAGGTTGATCAGATTCACCACCGCAGCACCGGCGTCGAAGCAATCCATCTTTTTCTCGTCACCCACCGCTGCCTGAGCCGAACTGTTCGGCAGGCTCATGCCGAGGGCTTCGATCGCGCTCGCCATCGTGTTGGCGGTGTACATGCCCCCGCAGGATCCCGGCCCGGGGATGGCACTGGCGGTGACGCCATCGAGTTGCGCATCGCTGATCTTGCCCGCGCTGTGTTTTCCGATGGCTTCAAAGACGGAGACGATGTCCACATCCTCACCTTCGTGACAGCCGGGTTTGATGGTCCCCCCGTAGACGAATACCCCAGGGCGATTGAGCCGTGCGATAGCCATGATGCAACCGGGCATGTTCTTGTCGCATCCGCCGATGGCGACGATACCGTCCATACCCTCGCAGCCTACCACCGTCTCGATCGAGTCGGCGATGACCTCGCGGCTCACGAGCGAGTATTTCATGCCTTCGGTGCCCATCGAGATGCCGTCGGAAATCGTGATCGTATTGAACTCGACGGCCTTTCCCCCGGCGGCATTCACGCCCTTGACCGACTCCTTGGCGAGGGCGTCGATGTGCATGTTGCAGGGCGTCACCATGCTCCAGGTCGAAGCCACTCCGACGATGGACTTCCTGAAGTCATCGTTCGAGAAGCCAACCGGAAAGAGCATGGCGCGGCTCGCGGCGCGATCCGGTCCATCGAGCATGATGCCGGAGAACTGGCGGTGGGCAGACTTGGCGGATTTCTTCGGGGACCTGGAAGTGGACGGAGTCTTGGGCATGACAGGGTCGGGTTGAGAGAGGGGAAAGATGGCGGAGAAAGCTGCCGGATGAAAATGAAATTTTGCCCGGAATCAGACTCCGAAAACCTCTCGCAGCCAGAATCACAGAAACATCACCCATGCCATGAACCAGCCGGAGAGGATCGCGCCGATGCGATTCAATCCGCCGTCGCGACTATCGGGAGGTCGCATTCTCTGGCCCGGTCACCCAGGCTTCCGCTCGCGTTCCCTCCTCCCTCATCAACTCCCGCTTCCGCCAAAGGATGTGTCGTCCCGGCGCACGTTCCCGATCATCTGTTTCGCCAGTCGCCCGCCTTCCGAATCCGCGTTCCGGCGCAGCTCCCGGAAGAGCCGATCCACCTTCATCATCGACTGCCTGCCAAAACAGTGCACCGTCGCCACGAGGTCACTGCGCTCGCCCTTGCCGGCTGCAACGAGTTGCCCGGCATAGGCGATCGCCGCCGTGAGGGCAAAAAGCTCTGCCCCGATTTCGACAAACCGACCGAGGAGAACCTGCTTTTTCTCCAGCTTCGGGCCATAGCGCAGCATGGCGTGGAAGAGGCTGCGGGCGAGACGTTTGCTGTGCGCACGAACGCGACGCGAATCGGGTCGAAATTCGCTCAGCACACTGCCTTCACCCCGCAGGGTCGGCAGCCACAGCGCCGGATACCAGCGCCCGTAAAACCACGCCGAGCGAGCGGCGGCCCAGAGGCGCACTTTCATCGGCAGGGTCGCGTTGAGGATCGGGCCTCCCATCTTCAGATGTGCATCGAGAGCCTCGCGGGCGATAAGCAGGCGCATGATCTCGCTCGAACCCTCAAAGATCGTATTGATGCGGCTGTCGCGGACGAAACGTTCGACCGGCACCGGCTCCTCTCCGCGAGCGGTGAGGGAAGCGGCCGTTTCGTATCCGCGCCCTCCGCGGATCTGCATGGTGTCGTTGACGATCTCCCATCCGCGCTCGCTGCCCCACATCTTCGCGAAAGCCGCCTCGATGCGGATGTCGGCCTTCTTGTCGCGGTCGACCAGCAGAGACACGTAGCGCACCATTGCCTCCATTGCGAAAGTCTCGGCCTTCATCGTCGCCAGTTTCCGGGAAATGGCTTCGTGGTGCGCCACGGGTGATCCCCACTGCACCCGCGTGGTGGCCCAGTCCGTCGACCAGCCGAGGCAACGTTTTGCCATGCCGACACAGGCGGCGGGCAGGGTGATGCGCCCGGTATTGAGTGTGGTGAGGGCGACCTTCAGGCCCCGCCCTTCCCCGAGGACCAGATTCTCCCGGGGGATCCTGACATTCGTAAATTGGATCACCGCGTTGTAAAGGGCGCGCAGCCCCATGAAGCGGCATCGATGCGTCACCGCGACGCCGGGTGCGTTCATTTCAACGAGAAAGGCACTGATCTTCGGGTGGTTCGGAGGCGAGTCGGCCATACGCGCCATCACGATGATGACTCCCGCCTTCACTCCGTTGGTACACCAGAGCTTGCCCCCGTTGATGACGTACTCGCCGGCAGCGGCGTCGAAAGCGGCCGTCGTTTCCATCCGCGCCGGATCCGATCCGACATTCGGTTCGGTAAGGGCAAAGGCCGAGATTTCCCCCTTTGCGCAACGAGGGAGGAATCTGCGTTTCTGTTCCTCCGTGCCGAAAACCAGCAGCGGCTGCGGCACACCGATGGACTGGTGTGCGGAGAGCAGGGCGGTGAGATTGCCGCAGTGCGAGCCGAGCAGCATTGCGGTGCGCGAGTAGTTCATCTGGGAGAGCCCGAGTCCGCCGTATTCCCGCGGAATCTTGATTCCGAAAGCACCCAGGCCGGCCAATCCCGCGATCACCGTTTCGGGGATCTCCCCGCTCCGGTCGATTTCATCGGGATCGACCTCGTTTTCGAGAAAGCGGTTGAGACGCGCGAGGAAGGCATCCCCCTGATCCTCGTCCTCATCCGATTGGACGGGAAAGGGCAGAATCGCATCAAAGCGCGGGTGCCCCATGAACAGCGAGCCTCCGAAACTTCCGCCCGCTTCGGCCTGGACACGGGCGTCCTCGGCCAGCTCGAGCGAGGCCCGTTCCGCCGGGGCCATTTTCGAGGTGTCGATCACGGGGGTGGGTTTGTCAGGAAGTCCGGTCTTCATTGGTGTGTTGGTTGGGAAAAAGGCGATGGAATCTTTGCGCGAGATCCGTCCTCTGCGAGAGGTCCGCCGCGGAACGGGGCGTATCCGATTCCGAGAATGAGGGCGAGATTGATGGTGTCGGCATCGCGGACAATGCCCTCCTCGAGACATCGTTTCGATTCTTCGACAATCCGGTGGTTGAGCCGCTCCGACAGGGTGGCTTTGTCAGGGGTTTCGAGGGGTCGATTGGCGAAGACCACAGGCACCTCCCTGCCGCGATCGTAGCGGTAAAATCCACGCCCCCCCTTCCGGCCCAGTTGGCCGGAGCAGGCCAGGTCCGCAAGGAGGCGGGGCGGAGCGAAGCGGTCCCCGAAGGCCGTTCCCATCGTCGCGGCGACATGCATCGCGACATCGAGCCCGATCTCATCGAGGAGGCGAAGCGGCCCCATCGGCATGCCAAACGCAAGCATCGCCTCGTCGATCCAGCCGACCGGGATACCCGATTCCGCCATCCTTCCCGCCTCGATGAGATAGGGCATCAGAATCCGATTGACGAGAAAGCCAGGGGAGTCCTTCACCACCACGGGCGTCTTGCCGAGCGATCGCACGAAAGCGAGCGCCCTTTCTACCACCTCCGGAGTCGTGAGGTCCGTGGCAATGATTTCGACCAGCTTCATGCGACTGACCGGATTGAAGAAGTGGAGCCCGATGACGCGTTCCGGATGGGTCACTCCCCCGGCTGCGGCAATCTCCGTCACTGACAAGGCCGAGGTATTCGTCGCGAGAATCGTTTCGGGCAAAGTGCGCGTGCAGAGGTCCGCGAAGAGACGCTTCTTCACCGCGAGATCCTCGACCACTGCCTCGACGACGAGGTCGCATCGGAGCATCGGAACGCGATCTGCCGTCGGCAGAATCAGATCGAGCTTTCTTCCGGCTTCGTGGTGGGAAACGAGCCCTCGGTTTACAGCTTCATCGAAACGTCTCGCCAGTGCCTTCATCCCTGCCGCGACACGGGCGGGATCGAGGTCGGAAAGAATGACGGGAACCCCTCGCGAAGCGAAGCACTGCGCGATCCCGGCACCCATGACCCCCGCGCCGATCACGGAGGTGTGCTCGACAGCGGCGAGCGACGGCCCAAGCGCCTCCGGATTGGGGTGATCGTGTTTCGCTTTCTCCTGAAGGAAGAACAATCGGATCAGGTTCCTCGCCGCCGGTGTTTCCGAGAGTCGCACAAATGCCTCTCTCTCGCGGTCAAAGGATCGATCCAAATTTGTCGAGGCGATCCGGCAACCTCTTCCCACAACCGCAAGGGCTTCGAGCGGAGCGGGATAGTGCCCACGCGTCTTTTTCATCAGATTCCGTTTCGTGAGGGCACGGATCACCGCTGCCGAGAGCGGGTTGTTGGTGAGGAAAAACGACTTCCGCCTCGGTGCAGATTCGCCCAGGAGATCGAGGGCACGGGCCTTCAATCGTTCTTTCGGAACGACTTCGTCGACGAGCCCGATCCGTTTCGCTGGTTGGGCCGAAACTCGTTTTCCCTTGAGAATCAGATCGAGCGCCTTTGGCAGACCGATCAATCGCGGCAGACGTGTCGATCCGCCCCAGGCGGGGAGCAGTCCGAGCCGAGTCTCGGGCAGGCCGAGGAGAGTCGCGGAATCGTCGGAGGCAAGACGTCGGTCGCAGGCGAGAGCCAACTCGAGGCCACCGCCGAGGCAGGCTCCGTGGATGGCTGCGACGGTCGGCACTCCGAGCGAGGCAAGCGTGGAAAAAACCACCTGCCCCTGCCTCACGACCGCATCGAGCGCTTCGCCCCGGAGCTTGCCGAGCGATTCGAGGTCGGCCCCGGCGAGGAAGGTGGATGGTTTGGCGCTGAGAAAGATCACGCCCTTTGCCTCCAGGCGCGTCACCGCACGCAGTGCTGCCTCCAGCTCTGCGAGCAGGGCATGATCGATGAGATTGATCGCTTTGTCAGGATTGTCGAAGGTGATCAGGGCGACATCGGAGACCAACTCGAGGTGAAGTCGACGCTTCGCCGAAGGGCGGCGGAGGGGAGGATTCGATCCGGTAGCGGGGGAGATCGAGGCGATCATAATCGTGGGAGGTGGTGAGGGCTATGGGACGATTCAAACCAGGCGGCGCCGCCCTGGCCTCCGCCGATGCAGAGGCTGATGAGGGCGCGTTTCCCGCCCGAGGCTTCGAGTTGCTTCAGGGCGGTGAGAACGAGGCGTGCTCCCGTCGCGCCGACGGGATGGCCGAGGGCGATAGCCCCGCCCTGGGGATTGAGTCGATCTTCCGGAATCGCGAGGCTATCGAAAGGTGTGGTGTTGAGCCGCTTCAGCACAGCGAGAACCTGGGCGGCGAAGGCCTCGTTGATCTCGATGAGATCCGCGTCCGCGGGGCGCAACCCGGTGCGCTCGTGCAACTCGCGGATCGCGTAGGCAGGGCCGAGTCCCATGCGTTTCGGATCGCATCCCGTCCACACGAAATCGACGAGTCGTCCGAGAGGAGCGACACCAAGTGCCTCCGCCCTCGCTTCGCTCATCACCAGCAGGGCGACGGCACCGTCACTGATCTGCGAGCTGTTGCCCGCCGTGATTGTGCCGGTCGTCTTTTCAAAAACCGGAGCCAGTCGCGCGAGAGCTTCCCGCGTTTGCCTCTCGCGGATGCCGTTGTCGCGATCCGCAAACCCCGCGACCGTTCCCGGCAGGTAGACTGGCGCGATTTCGCGGGCGAAGGCATCGCGGGCTGCGGCAGCCTTGCGGTGTGACTGAAGGGAAAACTCATCCTGTGCCTCGCGGGTGATGTCGAATTCGCGGGCGAGAAGTTCGGCCGTTTCACCCATGTTCAGTCCCGAGACGGGATCGGTGAGTCCCAGCCTGAGACCCGCGACCGGGACGAAATCGGCGGGACGGAAGGCGATGGCCGCAGCCGCCTTTCCGCCCGCTGATTTCGCCCGCGACAGTGCCGCGAACTTGGCGGCCGCAGCCAAAGTGAAAAGCAGGGGAATGCGCGTCATGTTCTCCGTCCCCCCGACGACAAAGACTTCCCCGCGTCCGGCAGCGAGACGATCTGCGGCAACGGTGAGCGCTTCGAGTCCGCTGGCACAATTGCGATGCACCGTCATGGCGGGCACGGCCTCGGGCACCCCCGCCCGCAGCGCGATGACCCGAGCCAGATTCGGAGCCTCGGCGGGCTGAGAAACGCATCCGAAGATCAATTCATCGATCATCGCCGGATCGATTCCCGTGCGGTGCAAGAGGGTCTGCACGACGACCCGGCCCTGTTCGGTCGCGTCGATTCCACTGAAATCGGTCCCCGCTTTCAGAAAAGGCGTGCGGACGCCATCGACGACGACGAGCTTGCCGTTGC